>JBIIOL010000195.1:0-6255 GCA_044336965.1 Pirellulales bacterium
GTCTCAGCGGCTTGCCGCCTGATGGATTCCCGCGGTGCCACCGAGTCCCGTGCCACGTTCCCACCTCGTTGATCTTTCAGCTCATCCGCTTCTCCGTCAACCCGTTCAGCTCACCGTCAGGAAGGGCCGTGCATGGACGCACAGCAATCCTCGCCATCGTCCCGTGACCGTCTGGCCCTGGCCATCACGCCGGCTCAGGTGATCGCGCTGGGCCTCGTCGCCGCATCGATTGGCTGGGCAGGCTGGCTGCTGCGCGACCGGCCGACGAGTGAAGAGGTCGAACTGCTCGCCGGCATGGCGCTCCCGTCGTCCGAGATGGCGATCATGGAGGCGGCCTTCGACCGGGCCCAACTCACCGACCATCGCACCGACGGCGGTCGTGTCTGGGTGCCGCGCAGCCGGCAGAGCGCCTACATGCGGGCCTTGGTGGACGCCGAGGCGCTGCCGCGGGAGTTCGGTGGCAGCCTCCGCCGCGCTCTGGAGAAAAACAGCCCGTGGCAGAGCAGGGCGGTGCAGGGCGAGCTGTTGCGGGTGGCAACGCAGGAGGAGCTGTCGCTCGTCATCTGCTCGATGCCAGGTATCGAGCGGGCCGCGGTGCTCTATGACACCGAGAGCCACCACAGTCTCGAGGGCGGCGGTCCGGCGAAGACCGCCAGCGTGAACGTCCGCACCCAGCCCGACATGGAACTCGATCCGGCCCGCGTGCAGGCCATCCGCGTGCTCGTCAGCGCTTCGATCGCCGGACTCGCGCCGGAACGCGTGGCCGTCACCGACCTGCGGAGCGGACGCGTGTATGCCGGGCCGCTGGAGTCGACCGCAGACCGTGAGGCGGCGTTGGCCGGTGCCGATCCAGCGCTCGTGAGAAAGATCGCGCATGAGCACCACCTGGCCACGAAGGTGCGGCAGTCCCTGGCATTCCTCAAGGGGGCCACTGTGGACGTGTCTGTTGAATTCGGTGAGATCGAGTCCGAGGCCGCACCGCTGCCACCCCGGCCTGAAGAGAGGCCGGCCGACCTCGATGTCGCGACGGCAGGGCCCGTACAGAAATCGGCCGATGCCAACGCGCCCGCCGAGATTCGGCCACGGTCGTCCATCGTCGTCGCCGCGCCGCCTCCGCAGCCGCCTGCGCCGACGCGGCCAGCACCTCCTCATGCGACGATCGACACGCCCGAGGCCATCCTCGTGTCGATCGCGGTGCCAGACAGTTACTTCCAGTTGGCGTGCCGTGCCGCGGAGGAACGTGCGGGACAACCGGTGCTCCAGCCGATCGCGATCGAGGCTCAGGAGACCGAACGAATTCGTCGCCATGTGCAGAGTCTGCTGCCAGCGACCCGCGATCCGACCCGACGGCGTGTGGTCGTCAACAGCTTTCCCGTCGCCTCCACGGCGCTTGCCCGCCGCGAGCCTGCGGTTCGGGGTGCGGCAGCCGGCCGATCCTCTCCTGCGGCCGCCGCCAAGGTGACGGGAGAACGCACGGCCCCCGCTCCCATCTCCGTCGACGCCCTCGCCGCTGCCGTGGTCTCCGGACGCTACAGCGAGATCCCGCGTCAAGTATGGCTGGCGGCGACCAGCATCTGCGTGGGCCTGCTTGCCGGGTTCCTCTGGTGGGCCGGTGGTCGACGCGATTCCTCGCAGTTGGGTCGTTGGCCGAGGCAGGGTATGCCGCAACCGAGGATCGACTGGGCCGGTGCGGGCGAGGCAGACGCCGCGGACGCCATGCCCGCCGGCACAGCCTCGGCGCAGTCGGGCAGCGGCTTCGGGATCAGGCGGGCCGCAGCATTGTTTCTGTGCGCGTGCATGTTCGGATCACCGGCGCGGGCAGACGGCCCGGAGCCGGCCGCCGCGGTGGCACCCATGCCGGAAGCGATCCTTTCCGAGGTGCGATCCTCCGCACACCAACCGCAGGTGGCGTCGCTGCAGACCGCTTCAGGCACGCCGGTTCGGCACGCTGCGACCACACTCGGAGGCAGCGTGCCGCAGGTTCTCCCGGCACTGCCGCTGACTGCTCATGGCGATGGCACGGTCGCCGATATCGCCACCGGTCCGGCCGGTGTCTCGGCCCGTTCGAGCCAGCTCTCCGACTGGAAGCTGCTGGCTGCGATCGCCGCCGCCTTCGTGGTGTTGGCGGCCGCAACGGCCTTCAACAGGCGACGGACGACCGTCCTGCCTCCTGATGTCTTCGAGGTGCTGGGAGAAGGATCGCTCGGCGGCCAGCACGCCGTGCGGGTCGTGCGGTTCGGTCCCAAGACGCTGCTCGTCGGCGTGTCGGCTGCCGGCTGCCAGACTCTTGCCGAACTCACCGACCCGCAGGCCACCGCCTGCATTGCTGCCGCCTGCCGAGGTGTCCACCCGCCCATCCGCCCCGCGGTGTCACCGCGGAGCGTCGCGGTGCAGAGCCCGGCAGTGACGGCGAGTCGCACCGGCGGGGAGGCGGCATGATCCGAGCTCGCACAGCGACACTCAGGCTGCTCGTGCTGGTCAGGCTGGTCATGCTGTTCATGCTGGTCATGCTGGTCATGGCAGTGGTCACCGCGTGGCCGCGGCCGGTGGTTGCTGGAGACGCAGCCACGCCGGTCGTTCAGCCGGCGAGTGTCGTCTTCGAGCCGGCTACGCTGCCGTCCGCCGCGACCGCGGCCGAGCCGGCGGTCGTGACCGCGATCGCACCGTCCCCCATGCCCGACCAGCCTGCGACGTCTGCCCTGCGCCCGGCCTCCCGCGGCGATGCCACGGCAGTCTCTGGCATGCTGGCGAAGCTCATCGGCACCCGCTCCCTCGATGCCACGCTCTCCGCCGCGGTCATGTTCGGCGTCGCCAGCCTCGCGCCCGCGGTGCTGCTGATGACCACCTGCTTCGTGCGGATGTCGATCGTGCTGACGCTGGTCCGTCAGGGCCTTGGCACGCCGCAACTCCCATCCAACCAGATCCTCACATCGCTGGCGCTCTTTCTCTCGGCGCTGGTCATGTGGCCGGTTTGGACGGCCGCGTACCGCGACGGCGTCGAGCCCTACCAGCAGGGGCGGATTGAACTCAACGCAGCCTACGAGCAGGGCTCACTGCCGGTTCGCCGTTGGATGGCGACGCAGATCGAGCAGTCGGGTAACCGCGACACGATGCTTTACTTCCTCTCGCGGCATCCGTCCGCGCCCAAGCGTGTGGCCACCTACGACGACGTGCCCGTGGAGACGCTGCTGCCGGCCTTTCTCGTCAGCGAATTGAAGACGGCCTTCGCGATCGGCTTCCGGCTGCTGCTCCCCTTTCTCGTACTCGACGTGCTGGTGGCGACGCTGGTGGTGTCAACAGGCCTCGTGATGCTGCCGCCGACGCTCGTGTCGCTGCCGCTCAAGCTGATGGTATTCGTGGCCGCCGACGGCTGGTCGCTGGTGGTCAGGTCGCTGCTCGACGGCGTGGGCAAGACGGTGACGTGAGGAGGCGGCATGAACGACGGCGACCTCGTGGAAGTCGTGAGGTTGGCGATCCTTTCCGGATTGCTGGTCATCGCGCCTGTGCTGCTGGCCGGCTTCGGCGTAGCGCTCGTCACTGGCCTGGTGCAGGCGGCCACTGGCATCCACGAGCCGCTGGTGGGGCTCGCGCCCCGGATGCTGGCGATGGCGGTGACGCTGGTGCTCGTGATGCCTTGGATGGTGGAGCGATTCGTCGAGATGTTCCGCACGGCGGCGTCGCCGTAATGGATCGCGAGTGAGTGAAACCTCATTGGTTCGCCGGCTGCGGCATGCTCGTCGCCGGCGGACTTTGCTACAGGATGCTCTCGGACGATGGTGAATCACTTGTGAGTCGCAAAGTTCACCGGCTCCTGCGCGTGCCTCCGACCGGCTCCTCAGCATCATGCCCGCACAACCCAACACACTAGGCCCGGAGGGCCGGGTAAGAACCAGCCGACGGATGTCGGCCAAGAAACGTGCTACGGACAGGCATCCGCCTGTCAGGGCGGCACGATGCGATGTTTTTCGTGAAGCATGGATCCCGTGATGCCTGAAACACTGTCGCAGGAGATCGTCGTTGCGGTTGGCGTGTGCGGCCGCATCGCGGCGGCCGTCTGTACCGGCACGCTCCCGATCCTGCCGGGTGTTTCATTCCGCATCCGGCTGGCGCTGGCCGTGGCGCTGGCCGTGGTGGCGGTGCCGATGGCGCTGGCTGTGCAGGGCACGGCGGCATCGCGGCCGGTCGGTTCGCTCGTGCCGGTGCTGGCCGGTGAACTGCTCGTCGGGCTCATGATGGGCACCGCGGCGGCGGCCGTGCTGGCGGCGACCGCGTGGGCCGGCGGCATTCTCGGCAGTGTGTCCGGGCTCTCCTGGGCCGACGACTTCGATCCCGATGCCGCCGGCGAATCGGCTGGTATCTCGCGGCTGGCCTGGTGGGTGGGACTTGCGGCCTTCTTCACCGCTGGAGGCCAGTTAGCCGTTGTGGGCGGGCTCATCGACAGCGTGCGGCTCGTACCCATCGGCACCGCGTTTGGTGGGCCGCCGGAGGAATGGCTGGCGACGCTCGCCGTGACCACACCGGCGGTGGCCGTCTCGCTGGCCGTCATGCTCGCCATGCCGGCGCTCGTGGCGGTGGTGGCCTTTCACCTTGCCAGTGCCATCTGCCTGCGGGCGATACCGTTCTCGACCGGACCTGGCCTCCTGCAGGGACTTGCCTCGCTGGTGCTCCTGGCCAGCCTCTGGCTGGGGGCGGAGTCCTGGGCCGGCGGCAGCGCGATCATGATGCTGCGGTCGATCGACGCCTGCTTTGGCGTGAGGTGACGCGATGAGCGACGCCGCCGATCGCACGATTCGCGCCACGCCCCGCCGTCGTGAGCTGGCCCGCCGTCAGGGCTTCATGCCGATGGCCAGCCTGCCAGCTTGGGTGGCAACGGTGGCGACCACGCTCGTGCTTCTGCCGGCGTGGGCAGAGGCGACGTTTGCCGCGTCCACGGCGATGATGCAGCAGGCGGCCCGTTTCGCCACGGCGGGGCGTGGGTCGCCCGCACAATCGGATATTCTGGTGCCGGCCGCGGTCGTGCTTCCGACGCTGGCGCTGGTGGCCGTCGCCGGCGCGGTCGGCCTGGCGGTGAGGATCCTGCTCGACGGACCGGCATGGCGACCGGCACGGGTCGTGCCCTCGCTCGATCGAATCAGCTTCCTGACGGGCATGGGAAGAATCTTCTCGACGGGCACGCTCCTGGCGATCGCGGGCCATGCGTGCGGCCTGGTGGTGTTGGTGACGGCCGCCGCACTGTCGGTCCGGCCGCTCGTCGCGGTCATCGGCTCCAGCGAACTGGCGTACGAACCGGAACGGGTGTTCGCCGCCGCGCGGCAGGCGATCCTGCCGCTGGTGGCTGCCGCCGCCGGGGTTGCCGCTGCCTCGTGGGCATTGTCACGGATGCGGTTCGAACGCCGCATCCGGATGACACCACAGGAATATGCCGACGAGGCCCGTAGCATGCAGGCCGACCCGAAGGTGCGGCTGATGCGGCAGCAACGCCGTCAGCGTGCCTGAGCGGTCAGGGCACCTGGTAGCCGTAGCGGTCGAGGAAGGGCCGCCACCGGCGGGCCACCTCTGCGACGATCCGCGGATCGTGATCGTAGGTGTTCGTGCGGTAGCGTTTCATCGACCGGGCCTGCTGTTCGAGCGGGCCTCGCACCCGTTCGAAGTCGCCCAGCCCGAGCCGTTCGTATGAATCGGCCAGCACACTCACCGGATCCGCGACCAGATCCTCATAGCGAATCTCGTGCAGACGATCTGCAGGGAGCGCGGCCCTGTCGCGTTCAAAGGCCGCGTACATCTCCTCGAACGCGGCAAACACGTACTGTTCGAGCGTGTCCCCACGGTCGACCTGCAACGCCTGCACGTCGTGGAGCGATTGCCAGAGCCGCATCGTCGATGCAAACACGACGAACGGGTCGCGAACCACGTGCAGGAACCGTGCCGCCGGAAACATCTCGGCCAGCACGCCGACGCGGGCCGTGTGTGGCGGGCTCTTGAGCACCGGCCTCCGCGGATCGGCCACGGCGAGCATGCCGAGAAACCGCCGCAGCGTACTCCGCCAGCGGTCGAGGTCGGCCGGGTCGAGGGTTGTCAGATCGAGCGCCTGAGGAACGGGGGGGCTCGTGACGGGAAACGCCATGCGACGGTAGGGGGAGGGGGCGCCCATGTTCATCAGGGCGAACTCATCCTCCTGCGGACGATCCCAGCCTGCGGCCACGTCGTCCATCGGCCGCTTCGACGGAATCATCCAGCCGATCGCGGCCGTCATGA
>JBIIOL010000196.1:0-6252 GCA_044336965.1 Pirellulales bacterium
TCAGCCCGTGGCCGCCGGTCAGCGGCGCATGTGGTCTGGCGCAACCTGCATCGTGGAACTGGCGATCACCAGCAGTGCCAGGGCCGGAATACACATGCCGCCAAAGATGAGCGTCATGACGAATTCGAGGTTGAACATGACTGCACCTCCTGAGGGCGACCTGGGCAGATCATTCATGATCCACACGAGGGCTCGGTACGAGGCAGCCAAGTGATTTGTTCAGCTGTCCCGCCCGCGTGGCTCAGTGGCTCATAACTCCGTGGCCCGAGCCATGGTCTCCTTGAAAGGTCGCCACGAGCCGCTGACTCGTCTCCTGAAGCGGATTCCTCGCAACCTTGTCGAAGATGCCCGACTTCGCGGCCACGATGCGGATCGTGTAGGTGCCGCCGTAGATCTCCGGCTGGTTCATCCGGATGCGATAGACCATCCCATCGGCATCCTTCTGGGTCACATTGAATCCGCCGGTTGTTTGCTCGATCTGCCGGCTGTTGAGCGGCAGATCAAACGGCCTGCCGGCAAACATGCCGGCCACTCGAAAATCACCGGTATCGACGCCGGAAACGGGCCGCGAAAACCTCACCTCGACCTCGTTATCGGCTTCGACGTAGGCGAGCATGGCCGTCGGCTTCACGGTATCGACGGTGAAGGAATACGTGGTCAGAGAACTCCGCAGGCCGGCGACATTCTCCGAGTATGCCCTGATCGTCTGAGTGCCGTTCGCAAAGGGAGAGGGCCAGGTTCCCCATCCACCCCGCACTGGAGTGACAGGGGTGTAAGAAGCACCGTTGACACTCACGAAAACCTTGCTGCCGGCCGGAGCCACACCGTTGATGCGTGGTCTTACGATATTCGTGCGGTGATCCCCCAGCGTGCCGGAATCGGACTGCGGGTTGAGGCCGACCGTCGGAGCGGCTGGGGCCGAAGTGATCAGTTCGACCGGCAGGGCACTCGACCGCGGGCCGAAGTTGCCGTTCCTGTCGATAGCCTGCGCCGAGATGGCATGCCGGCCTGGCGGGAGCGACGCGGCCGGATCGACCGCGAACCTCCAGACACCTTTCACGACCGGAGCCGATCCGATCCGTGTCTGGCCGTCGAAAAGGTTGACAGAGGCGGCGCCGCCGCGAGCTGTTCCGGAAAACGTCGGTGTCGAGACGCTCGTACGGTTGTCGGCCGCCGACCAGCCGCTGTCGCTGGCCGGGGCGAGGTCGGGCTGGCTGGCACCAAGCGTCCTGACCAAGGCCGCCATCATGGCACGGGATTCCAAGGCTTCGGCTCCGAGTCGCGGCGCCGCGGCACGCGATGCGTCACGCATGGAACCAACCCGCCGACTCGCAAAGAACTTTTGAAAGAAGCCCACTGCAGTTACTCCAATTCTGGTGCGAACGCCGCTGTTCTTATGCATTTTGTCCTACCGATGATGCACTCAAAGGTCAATCAATGGGTCTGATCGCAACTGAAACGACACAGAGCCCATAAGCAGGAGACGCTCCGGGCCTGGAAAAGGTTCGATCGGCGGGAATATCGACAATCCTTGTGAGGGATCGCCTTTTTGGCCTATGATTTCTGGCGAAAGTGCGTTTTTCACGAAGAAAACAGCCTTTGCCCCCGTAGCTCAGTGGATAGAGCGATGGTTTCCTAAACCATAGGTCGCAGGTTCGATCCCTGCCGGGGGTACTGATTTTCCGCGTCCTTCACGACGTCAAGCGATTTTTCGCTGGATTCGTGAAGGGCTGACGGCTCCTGATGGCTGGCACCAGGCGTGGCGAAGGTTTAGGCGGACTTGCCGAGCTCGGCGGCCCGGCGGTCGGCTTCGTCCTTTTCGCACCGCAGTCGGAGCGCATCTCGCTCGCGAATGTGCTGCATGAAGCCCTCGAAACCGCCGTGCTGCTCCAGCAGCTGCCGACGGATCTCGTGCACTTCCGCGACGATCGGATCGTCACACTCGTCACCCGGATCATTTGCGTTTGGTTCAGAGGTCATGGTGATGCTCCATGATTTCGGCCAGCGTGCAGATAACCGGAAGGTGCTTGTCGAGTTCGTCGAACAGTGTCTTTATTGCGGAGCGTATTTTCGGGTTTGCGAGATGACGGCAGTTCCACGTGGCCAGAAACTCCACTTGGTACACAGCCGCGTATGCAACGTGTACGGCATCGAGTCGGGCCTTGGCCGGAAGGAGCCGTCGCCGAATCAATTCCGTCGCTATGAAGTCTACCTCGGGGCTGTCTGCGAGGACACGCACGCCTCGCATGGCCACCAGCCTTTGGGCGGCCACCGCAGCATCGCCGCTGCCTGCCTCGACGAGCACAACTTCCGAGGTTACCAGTTCGTAGCGGTGGCGGTGCCGCTCCCACCATGCCCTCGTGATGGCCTGCTTTTCCGCGAGATCGCCGTCCGGTGACACCCTGGCAACCAGGAACGAAGGGATGGTGGTTTCGATGTAAACGCTTGGCATAGCGTGAAGTGTACGCGTGTACCGTATTTCAACAAGCCCGTGCCGGCCCCAAGGTTGCCCCCCGGTTTGGTAGGCTACCCGCCATGACCGCCTCCGTGGGCCAGTCGGCCCTCCGCCTCAACGCCGCCTTCTATGCCGCGCCCGTCGAAGCGTTTCTTGCCGCAAGCGATGAGGAGGCCTACGCGCCGCTTGCCGCCCCGCACATCGAGTTCATCACAGCCGGCAAAGGCGAGGCCGAAGTCGGCAGACCATCAGACAAATCAAAGTCCGTAAGGCACGGACTTATCGAGACTATTCTTGATTTCAGATCATCAGCCGAACGGTCGCAGAACATTCCCTGCCTCTCTGCTCGACTGCTACCCTACTGCGACTCGTGCAAGCCGGGTTGGCATGGGCGTCCGCAGGCGCCATACGATGCTCAGCGGCAGGGTGCGCTCGTGGGAGACATATTGGGCTGGACCGAGGAAGGCGTATGGGGAGGCAAGGCCCCCGGGGAGTAACTTCTGCTCGCGGACAAACAGCAGCGGGGTGTAGCCCTGTTCGCGGTGACGGATGTATCGCTGGCCCGTGGGCGTGTCCGCCGAGGTCCTATTCTGCGATTGCCAATGAAACAGTTGGTCGCTGATCGCGTAGTCCTCGTACATTGTAGTCGGTGAGTACGCATCCTCCGTCTTCTGCAGCGTGATGAAGAAGGCGTCAATCTTCCGATCCCGGAGGTGCAGCACGCCCTCGCGTAAGTCAGGGCGACGATCTAGGTCCCAGTGGCCGAGGCCGATCAGGGCTTCGTCTCGGGTGTACTCGGCGTGAATCGCCAGCGGGCCGGTGAGATCGGGGAGTAGCTCGGCTGGCCGCGTGCGCGTGTGGTGCAGTCGGAAGTCAAGCACGGCCTTGAGGTCGGCGAGCGCACTGGAGTTCTCGCGAAGTCGCGCATCGGCTTCGTCGAGAGACATAGAGATACCGTCGGTGCCCCAGAGGGTGACATGCAGCATCGCCCTGCGTCGTTCGGCGAGACGATCCGGCAGCGTTTTCCCATCAAGGTGGGCAAGCAGGAAGCGAATTTGTTGCGGGTCGTCGATGTGAATCAGGCGGTGGATGCCCTTGGCTAGGCGGGCTTCGTCGGCGTCGGCGGGTGTGTCGGCGAGTCCTGCGTCACTCAGGATCCGGCTCCAGAGGCCCCGCTTGAGCATCTCACTCAGCGTAGTATCGAGGTATTCGAGCGTCTCGCGGATCGTCGGGGCACGCCCGAGATGACGCCCGAGCTCGCGGATGTCGCCGACCATCTGCGGGCGACGCAGGGTCAGTGATTGACGCACATTCTCAAGGACGCGTTGCTGGGCGACGCGCTCTAGCCGGATGACGCAGCCAGCCGGAAGATGCGGGAAACCAGACTCGATTTCACTTTCGAGTCGGCCGGTTGGATCGGTGCTGAGCGAGCGGAACCGTGAGGCGAAGCGGAATTGTCGGTGCTGTTTGCCGATAAAATCGAGGACAGTGAGGCAGTCTTTGTCGGTGTGCAGGCGGAGACCGCGGCCGAGCTGCTGGAGATAGACGGTAAGGCTCTCCGTCGGCCGAAGGAAGAGAACCGTATCGATCTCGGGGATGTCGACACCCTCGTTGTAGAGGTCGACGACAAAAATAAAGTTAATCTCCCGTCGGACGAGGCGTTCCTTGGCAGCGCGTCTTTCGTCGCTGGGGGTCTCAGTCGAAAGAGCGATCGCAGGGATACTGTGCTCGGTAAAGAAGCGGGCCATGAAGTTGGCGTGGGCGACGCTGACGCAGAAGCCCAGGCCTCGGGCTTGACTTGGATCGAGCAGGGTCTCCCGAACCTTGTCGAACACAAGCCCGGCACGGATGTCGTTACCGGTGTAGATCGCGTCGAGGTCGTCGATTCGGTAACCGCCGCGCTGCCATGTCAGGCCGTCGAGGTCGACGCTGTCGGCAACACCGAAGTACTGAAAAGGGCAGAGTAGACGCCGGCTGATTGCGTCAGGCAGTCGGACCTCAGCGGTCGCTAACCCACCGAATGGAGCGAGCACATCCAGATCATCAGCCCGTTCCGGCGTAGCAGTCAGACCGAGCAAGACCTTGGGCTGGACGGTATCGAGCAGGCGCCGATAGCTACGGGCCGCGGCGTGATGAAACTCGTCGATCACGATGTAGTCGAACCTGTCTACGGGAAGCGTGTGCAGGTCGCGGCTGTTGTAACTCTGGATTGAGCAGAACAAGTGATCGTACTGCTCGGGGGTCGCGCCTCCGACGAGGATGTCACCAAAGTTTTGATCGCGGAGGATCGCGCGATAAACACCGAGGGCTTGGCGCAGGATCTCCTCGCGATGCGCGATAAAGAGTAGCGAGGGCTTTCGGGTGCCCGCCCATCGCTTGTAGTCGAATGCGGCAATCATGGTTTTGCCGGTTCCGGTGGCAGCGACAACCAGGTGGCGGTACTTGCCCTGCACCTCGCGATCAGCGGCAATCGCGTCAAGAATCTCTTCCTGGAACGGGTACGGGCGGAGGTCAAAACTGGGAAGGTCGCCAATCTCGACTGTCCCCCGCGTGCGCTCACGGCTGATTGCTTCGCGTAACCTCGGCAGCGCGTTGCCATCGAAGTACTCGAACTCATCGTCGTTCCAATAGGTTTCGAAGGTTGCGGCAATTTTTTTCCAGAGGTGCGGTAGCTCGTACTGGCTGATTTTGCTCGTCCATTCGAGGCCCTCGGAAAGCGCTGCTCGGGAGATATTAGCGGAGCCGATATAGGCGCTGCCGAAGCCGGTCGTACGGTGGACTAGATAAGCCTTGGCATGTAGACGGGTGCGCTCGGTGTCGTAGGAGACTTTGACTTCGGTGTTGGGCAGTTCACGCAGCGCCTCGATCGCGTTAGCGTCGGTGGCACCCATGTAGCTGGTCGATATGACGCGAAGCCGCGGGCCGTCGGAGTGTGGCGTTGCGGTAAGCACACGGAGCGCGTCCATCAGCAGGCGGATACCACTCCATTTGATGAAGGAGCAGAGGATGTCGACTCGATCAGCGGTAGCGAACTCCTTGGAGAGCTGTGACGCGAGCGAGGGGTCGAGGCGGGCACCGGTGAGCAAGGCTGAGCGGGCGAGCGGGGTGTCGGGACGGAGCGCAACCGTCTCTCTTGGCTCGGCGTGGACCGCGAGCAACCGTCGAAGGGGGCTGGCTAGATTAAATCGGTCGGCCCAATCGTCGCCAAGCTCGGCGACGAGAGCCTCTATCACGCAATTAACGAGCCGGCGTTGACGCTCGGCAGCCTCGCGCCCGCGGAGGGTGGAGAGGGCCTCGGCAATTAGTCGTTCAAGGTACTGGGCGATCGCGGTGTGGGCGTCCTCTGCATCGACATCAGCCAACTCGGCAAGCGTTGGGTTGCCGACCCTGTCGAGTTTTGTCTTCAGGGCGACGGCGACCAAGTGGTCATAGAGACCCTGCGGTAACTCCGGTTGCGTTCCCCATGGGCTAGATATCGTCATAATGTATTCGCACACTCCTCGGCCCGGCCGTAATACAAGAACTACATACTATCGGTGAACATCCTCAGCCGCACGTAGAAGAATAGTCGTTATAAGGCACTGGCGCTGGTAGCCTTGTAGGTCCGAATGCTTCGTGAAGATTGCCGGAGAATAGGCGTTGATTACTGGCCGGTTATACGCACCGACTGCCGAAAACGAATTGCACGGTCGATTCACTTTTCAATAAATCATTGGCCATTGCATTTTCTTGACGAGCAAGCCCGTGGCCCTCGAAAGCTTTTCATAATTTTCTACTTGCTTCGCGGTTTGTGGGTT
>JBIIOL010000628.1:0-6243 GCA_044336965.1 Pirellulales bacterium
ACTTGAAAACCCGCGACCGCCCCGGCCTGCGCCGCCGTCCACTTCGCCACATGGCTCAACGCCACGAGCCTGTTCCGCTGGTCCCAGCCATAGGCTGTCACGTCGATGTCGCCCGCCGTGAGCGTGCCACTTCCATCGCCGTCGCGATACTTCGCCGTACGGTTCCCCTCGGCGTCGTAGGCGTAGCGATAGACGCCGTCGAAGAGCAGCCGGTTGCCAGCAGCCGTCAACACGCCGCCACCCGTGCGATTTCCCGTCGCGTCATATGTGTACGACTCGCCCGTCAGGCTCGCCGACAGCAGCTGATCGGCCGCGTCGAGCGTGAACCTGCTCGTGCCATCCGGCGTCGTCAGCGAAACCACACGGTCCGCGGCGTCGAAGGCATACGCATATGAAATCGCCCCACCCGCCGCCGGTGTGTGCACGATCCCCACGAGTCGCCCCAGCCCATCGAACGTACTGGCAGTCGTGGCCACCGGGTTCACACCGGCACTGGCATACCGCGCCACCGACGCCACGGAACCGTCCGCCCGATACGTGTAGTCGGCCCGCTTGGCCACGGCGGCCGTGGCGGCGTCGCCCAGCTCATACCGCGTCACGCGGTTCAAAGCGTCGACCGTGAGGCTCGTCCGCGAGCCCAGCCCGCTGGCCGCTTTGCCGAAACTCCCGATGGCAGCGACTGCCGCCTGATCTTCGGCGGTCGCCAGAAGGTTGCCCGCCTTGTCGTATGTGAAGTCGTATTCGACCAGAGCATCGGGCACGACGACGTTCGCATCCTGCACGATCTGCAGGTCGTAGCCGCCGGCTGCATTCTCGTCACGCGACGTGACGGCGATCACCCAGGTGCCGGCGACGTCGGCCGTCACGAACAGCCGCGCCGTCGTGCCGCCCCCGGATGCATCATCGAAGACCGCCGTGGCCGCTCCGCCGCCGGGCTTCTGCAGCAAGAGCACCGGATCGAACACCGTCGATGACCCGGTCAGCAGCAGTTGGTCTCCAACGGCCAGCGTGATCGCATACGAATCGTAACGCTCCGGCTTACCATCTCCGTCCCAATCGATCGTCGGGTCGCCCGCGGTGAGGCTTCCGGGTGGAGTCGGGACGGCCGCGAGCGTTGGCACCTGCGCGAGCTCCCCCGGCGCCATCCGGCTCCTCACGACGTTGCCCGCCGCGTCGTAGGCAAACTGCCAGGCCGTCGTCGCGGCGGCGTTGCCAGTGTCGGTCTCCGTCACGCCGAGGAGTTGGTCGGCCCCGTCGTAGAACCGCCGGATCGTGTGCGACACAGCCGCGGTGGTCGATGCCTGCCACCGTTCCTCGACGAGCCGATCTGCCGCGTCGTAGACAAACGACGTGACACGGCCGAGCCGGTCGGTCTCTCGAATCTTGTTGCCGACGAGGTCGTAGGCATACGACGTCGCCTTGCCGAGCGGATCGGTCTCCAAGACGAGCCTGTTCCGACGGTCATACGCATAGCAGGTGACGTTGCCCGAGGCATCGGTCACGCTCGCGGTGTTGCCGACCGTGTCGTAGCTGGTCACCGTCACAAACCCACGGGCGTCCGTCACCGTCGTACGACGGTCGAGCTGGTCGTAGCCGTAAGTCGTCACGAACCCGAGCGGGTCGGTGACCGCGGTGAGGTTGCCAACCGCATCGTAGGCAAAACGGGTGACGGACCTGGCCACACCGACCGCCGACGCGGGAGCCGTCGAAGAAACCCTACGGCCGAGGTTGTCGAAGGAAAAATCGGTGGTTCGCCCCAGCGCATCGGTGGTCGAAACCACGCGACCGCGGGCATCGTAGGCCTTGCGGACGACGTTGCTGGTCACGCTTGCCGGCAAGGCATCGGGGACGGCGGCGATCGGCCAGTCGGGGCCGAGGGCATCGACCGTGGCGACGGATCGTCCGAGGGCGTCGTAGAAGATCCAGGTCGTGAAGCCCGCATCCCCGGCCGACCCGCCGCGAGGATCGGTCGTGAAGCGGAGATTGCCGGCGGCGTCGTAGCCGAAGTGCGTCGTGGGCCGTCCCTGGCCTGCGTCGGGGGCAAGCGTGCGGATCTTCCTACCAAGCGTGTCGTAGACGGTGTCGGTCCGCCGGCCGAGTTCGTCGATCACAGCGGTGACGCGGCCCGCTGCATCGTATTCCGTGCGGATGGTGTGCAGCGGATCGCCGGAACCGATGCCCAACGCGTCGGTCTGCGCGGTCACCCGCCCGAGGGCGTCGAACTGCCGCCATGTGGTGCGGCCGAGCGGATCGGTGGTGGAAACAAGGTTCCCGGCAACATCGTAAACGAACCGCGTGACGGGCGTTTGCGCGGAAGCGTCGGCCCGCGGACCGCGGGCGGCGATCTTCCGGTTCATCGCGTCGTAGACGAAGAACGACCGGCGGCCCAGCGCATCGGTCGTGATGACGGCATTGCCCACGGCGTCGAAGACGGTGGCCTCCGTTCCACCCACGGCGTTCGTCACCGTCACGGCACGGCCAACCTTGTCGTAGGCAAAAGTCGTGCTGCGGCCGAGCGGATCGGTCGTCGCCGCCAGGAAGCCGCTCGCGTTGTAGCCCCGCGTGGACACGGGCCGTGCGAGCGGGCCTGCTGCGCCATCGGGATCGGGCAGGATCGTGCGAATCTCGCGGCCGAGGGCGTCGTAGACATGCTCGGTGGTGAAGCTGACATCGGTCTCCCCGACACCGCCAGGGCCAACCTCGAACCGGAGGTTGCCGACCCTGTCGTAGACGAACCGCTTCACAGGCGGGCCGAGCGGGCCAGCGCCGTCTGGGTCCGCAGACGTCTCCGAAATCTTCCGGCCGAGCCCGTCGTAAACATACGTCGTGGTGAACCCGCGTGGATCGGTGACCGACGTGAGATTCCCGTCGGTGTCGTAGGCGAACGACGTCACCGGCCGGCCGAGAGGGCCGGTACCATCGGGGTCGGCCTGCGTCTCCTTCGTCTTGCGGCCAAAGGCGTCGTATTCGAAGTGAGACGACCATCTGGGGTCGCCTGCGGTCACGCCCGCCTGACCGGCGAAGGACGCCGTCACGAAGAGAACGTTCCCGCGGGAGTCGTAGCCGATGGCTGTGGCGGGCGCCACGAGCGGCCCAGCCCCGTCGGGATCGGGCCGCGTCTCCCGCACCGTGCGGCCGAGCTTGTCGTAGGCGGCGGTCGTCGTCGCGCCGGCCTGATCGATCGTGGCCACCACCCGTCCGCCGCCATCCACCCGCTGCCGCGTGGTCGCGCCATCGGGAAGCAGGGTGGCCACCAGTCGGCTGCGGGTGTCGTAGACGAATCGCGTGACGCGGCCGAGGGGGTCGGTCTCGGTGGCCTTGTTGCCAGCCGGGTCGTACGTCACGAGCGTGACCGTGCCATCAGGCGCCGTGCGTTTCACGTCCCGTTGCCGCCGGTCAAACGCCGCGCGAACGACGCGGCCGTCGCCCTGGGTCGTCGCCACCAGATTGCCGACGGCGTCGTAAGCAAACGCCGAAGTGATCGGCGGCAGCGGCCCGGCGCCGTCGGGATCGGGAGACTGCTCACTCGTCTTTCGACCCAGAATGTCGTAGGCGAACGATATCACGCTCCCGTTGGCATCGGTCTGCGTGAGCAGACCGCCCCGGGAATCGTAGGAGAACGATTCCGTCACGGTGACGCCCGGCGACGCATCGACCGCCCGCGTGAGCACCTGCCCCGCGGCGTTCGAGGTGAAACGTGTCACGACGCCCCGCGGCGACGTGGTCGCCGCGACGAGCCCGCGGCCGCCCAGGGCCGCCGTGAAACCCGTCACCGCGTTGAGCCTGCCCGTGCCAACATCGTCGGTACGGCTCGCGAGGAAGCCGGAGGCGTCGTACGCGAACCTCGTGGCCACATCGTCGGATGCGTCGTTTGGTCGATTCAGCCGGGTGATCGTGGCGATGTCGCGGAACGCGCCAGTTGTGTAGGCGTAGGTCGTGACGTTGCCGAGCGGGTCGGTCACGCTCGTCACCTTCCCTGTCGAGAGGTCGTACGCGAAGGCCGTCGTCGCCCCGTAGGCATCGGTGGTGGTGAGCTTCAGGCCCGTGGCGGTCCAGGTCGATCGCTCGCTCGTGCGGTCGGGCTGCCGCAGCTCGAGCAGGTTGCCGGTGTCGTCGTAGGCATACCGCGTGGCGAAGCCCCGCTCGTTGATAAAGGCCGACTGTCGGCGGTGCAGGTTGTAGGAGAAGCTGTGGCGGAGCCCCTCTGCGTCGGTGACGCGGAAGCCCCGGCGGTTGGCGTAATACTCCCACGACGTCACGAACCCGCCCGGGTCGGTCACGCTCGCCAACAGGCCGCGACGGGCGGCATCGGCGTGGTAGGCGTAACGCACCACCGACGCCGCAGCACCAGCGGCGGCCGCGGGGGCGGTGGTCGTCGCGAGTCGGCCACCCACGTAGGCGTAGCTCCACGTGCGCCCCGTGAAATCGGTGACGGTCGCGATGTGGGGCCGCAGATCGGCGTTGTAGGTGAACGCCAGCCAGCGAGCGGCATCGCGGAGATCGGAGACCTTCGTGATCCGGTTCGTGCCCGCGACGTAGTCGATCCGAACACCGTTGCCGAACCGGTCGCTCTGCGAACCGATCGGGCAGGAACCGGCGGCGAGCGGCCGGAACGTCGTCGTGCCGCCGTCGTAATCCTTCCAGGTGAAGCCCGCCGCCGCCGAACCGGAGAGCGTGCCAAACAGTCCGGACGGGCTGGTCCAGCGGCCTGCAGTGCCGGCCGTGAAGACGAGCCGCATGCCGTCGGCGGTGAACCAGGTCACCTTGCCGGCTCCATCGGTGGCGATCTCGATCCGATCGGAGTAGCTGAACGACCAGCCCTCACCGAGCCCTCGGTCCGACCAGGCCGCCGGAGCCCCCACCCGGCCCGATACCGTATGGATCGAGTCGTACCGCCGGTGAAACTTGAGTGGACGACCGAGGTTTGGAATCTCGACGTCGGTCTCCTCGTGATAGACATCCCCATTGGCCACGTTGACGGGATCGCCCGCTTCCTTGTCGAGTCCCCAGGCCAGCGGTGTCGGCTTGATGGCCGGCGGAAGCACCGGAATCCACGAGGTGGCACCGCCATAGGTGAGAACCGGCCCCGTCCCCACGCTTCCCTGAATCATGAAGCCGACGGTCGAGCCGGTCGCGGCGATCGTGAGTGTGTAGCCGACCCCTTTCCACTGCTTCGCGGCCACACCGCTGCCGACGGTGATCTCTTTCTTCGGCACAAGCGCCGTGAACGCGGTGCCAGCGTAGCCGGGCATGCCCTGCTTTACCGCTGACGCAATCGATGCCACGATCTCCGCTCGCATGCCCGGCAGGAGCGTGGCGATGCGGGCCACGTTGCCGGCGTTGATCTCGACGAGATTCGAGAACCCGCCCGCCGACGTGACAGCCAACTGAAACGCCTTCATCGTCGATACGCTCTCGAAGTTCGTCAGTTCCTCGAGCACGAGGCCCTCGAGCGACGAATTCGCGTAGCCCATCAGCAGGTTGCGGGTGCGGTCGATCGCGGTCGTGCTCGGGTCGATCGCGAAACCCCCGTTCACATTGGCCGGAACGTCGATCCCCATGCCGACAGGCAGGTAGGGAAACTGCAGGCCAGCCGTTGCCGTCGCAGAGAGCGTGGGGCCGCTCGTGGCGATGCCGAGGGCCACGATGGTCCGGTCGGCAACGGCGGACGTGAGGGCGGCCAGCGAGGCCTCGTCGGCATCCGCGGCCAGAAAATAGGAGGTGATCGCCAGATCGAGCAGACCGCCGACGGCCTGGTCGCGATCGACGGCGACGCCATTGGCCTGGTTGAGCTGCTGGGCGTTGGCCACCGCTCGCTTCTCGACCAGGAGCGACTCGGAAAACTGATTGGCGTCGAGGCCGATGGCGATGAAGCGGTCGGCCTTCCGCGTGAAGGTGCGGTCGTAGTTCGTGCCACCGGCTGGAGCCGTGACGGTGATCTTCAGGTTCAGCGAGGTCACGGAGGGATTCGCCACGGCCACCGGCGCGGTCGCGATCGCCACGCCGTCGCGTCGCAGCGTCGGCCGCCCGACGAGCCCCGGATCGATCGTGATCCGGCTGAGGGCAATATCAGCGAGCGCAAGCGTGACACCCGAATTACCAAAAAGTGACTTCGATCCGTTGGTGATGCTGGTTGTCAGCTTGATGTTCACCGTATGGAGAGCCGCGGCCGGGATCGTGGTCGGCCGGGCGGACTCAGCCGGCTGGCTCACAACCACATAGGGCAGCGCCGTGGGAATCGCC
>JBIIOL010000197.1:0-6241 GCA_044336965.1 Pirellulales bacterium
CGAACTTGTTGCCAGTGAAGGCAAAGGGACTGGTGCGGTTGCGATCGCCAGCATGCTTTGGCAGCGACGGCAGCGTATCGACGCCCACGGTCAGCGTGCCGCTCGTCTTGCTGCTGGTGGCCTTGCCCTTTTCGATCTGCTCGAAGACATCGGCGAGTTGGTCGCCGAGGAAGATCGAGATGATCGCCGGCGGAGCCTCGTTGGCGCCGAGACGGTGATCATTGCCGCTGGCAGCCACGACCGACCGCAGGAGGTCGCCATGCATGTGGACGGCCCGGATCACCGCCGCGCAGAACACGAGGAACTGCATGTTGGCATGGGGCGTCTCGCCAGGCTCGAGCAGGTTGCCCAGCTTGCAGCCGATCGACCAGTTGACGTGCTTGCCCGAGCCATTGATGCCCGCGAAGGGCTTCTCATGCAGCAGGCAGGCCATCCCGTACTTCTGCGCCACACGCGTCAGCGTCTGCATGATCGTCTGCTGGTGATCGGTGGCGATATTGGCGTTTTCATAAAGCGGCGCGATCTCGTATTGCGAGGGTGCCACCTCGTTATGCCGCGTCTTCACCGGCACGCCGAGTTTGAAGAGCTCCCGCTCCCCCTCGAGCATGCAGGCGAGCACCCGCTCCGGAATCGCTCCGAAATACTGGTCCTCGAACTCCTGTCCCTTCGGGGGCTTGGCGCCGAAGAGCGTCCGGCCGGTGACCACCAGGTCGGGCCGCGCGAAGAAGAAATTCCGGTCGATGAGGAAGTATTCCTGCTCCGGGCCGGCCGACGCCGTCACCTGACCGACGTCTTTGTGGCCAAGGACCGCGAGGACGCGGCGGGCCTGCTTGTCGACAGCCTGCATCGAACGCAGGAGCGGCGTCTTCTTGTCGAGCGCCTCGCCGGTCCACGAACAGAAGGCCGTGGGGATGCAGAGCGTGGTGCCGTTGGGGTTGTCGAGGATGTAGGCCGGGCTGGTCGGATCCCACGCGGTGTAACCGCGGGCTTCAAAGGTTGCGCGGAGGCCGCCCGACGGAAAACTCGAGGCGTCGGGCTCGCCCTGGATCAGCTCCTTGCCGGAAAATTCCGCCATCGCATGGCCGTCGCCCGTCGGCGAGAGGAAGCTGTCGTGCTTCTCGGCCGTGATGCCCGTGAGCGGATAGAAGACGTGGGCGTAGTGGGTGGCACCCTTCTCGATCGCCCAGTCCTTCATGGCCAGGGCCACGGCGTCGGCGATGCCCGGATCGAGCGGCTTGCCCTGTTTGATCGTGGCCTGCAGCGCCTTGTAGACGCTCTTCGGCAGACGATCCTTCATCGCGGCGTCGCCGAAGACATTGGCCCCGAAGATCTCACTGGTGGGCGTCTCGCGAAAATTCCAAGCCTGACCGTTGGACTTGTAGCTGTTGATGGCGGAGATGGCATTGGCACGGGCACTGGTCATGGCATAATCCTTCTTCTTGAAGAATGCGCGCGGATTGCGCACTGAAAGCAGGGGTTGTGGTGGGTGAAAACCACGCGGACCGCCGCCAGAAGAAGTATCCAACGGCCCGCTGATTTCCGCGAAACCTTGGCAGACTAGCGGCGCGAGCGGGCCAGTTCAAGTAGCCGAGCCCGGCACGGTTCGTGACACGGCTACCGCGTGGCCGTGGTGCGGCTGACGGGCTTCGCCGTCGGGCGGGCCGCCACGGACCGGCGGGCCACCTCCAGCGCCGCATCGAGGAACGGGTCGCCAGCCTGCGCCACGAACACGCCCGCGGCCGGCCGGGCCACCGACTGCACCTGCAGATCGGGTTCGACACCCACCCGACTGTAAGGCAGTCCCTTCGGTGAGAAGAACTTCGCCGTTGTCAGCCGCATGCCGACGCCACCCACCTCCAGCGGGAAGATGCCCTGGATCGAACCCTTACCATAGCTCCGGGTGCCGACGAGCGTGGCCCTGCCGTGATCCCGCATCGCACCGGCAAAAATTTCGCTCGAACTGGCAGACTCGCCGTCGATCACGACGACCAGCGGCATTCGCCACGTGCCGGGGCGGCTGGCCGAGTAGTTGAAGTCCTCCTCCGGGCTGCGGCCACGGGTGGCCACGACCAGCCCCCGCTCGAGAAACAGGTCGGACACATCGACCGCCGAGGACAACAGGCCCCCTGGATTGCCCCGCAGGTCGATGACCATCGACCGCATCCCGGCGACGTCCAGCCGACGCAGGGCTGTTTCCAGATCAGCGGCTGTCGTCTTCTGGAACGATGCGATCTTCAGATAGCCGACGCCAGCCGTCGGATCGAGCATCCGCACGTTCTCGATGCTCGGCACATCGACGTGCTCGCGGCGAACCGTGACGGCCCGGGCCGGCGACGGGGCCCGCAGCACGGCGAGCGTCACGACCGAACCTTCGGGACCCTGGAGCAACTGGGCGGCTTCGTCGACATTCATGCCCCCGATGGCCCGACCGCCCACGGCCACCAGATGGTCACCGGCCCGGATGCCAGCCCGCTCGGCCGGGCTCGCGGGAATCACATGCACCACCAGCAGCCCGTCGTCCGCGCTTTTGAGCTCCACGCCAAGGCCGACGAAGTTGCCCTCGATCTGAGCGTAGAGGTCGTCGAGTTGGCCGTTGGTAAGGAAGGCCGAATATTCGTCGAGGCCGCCGACTGCGGCGGCGGTCATCTCCATCAGCGTCACGGCCGGCGGAATGCCAAGCGTCGCGTGACCGGCCCGCGCCACCCAGGCGGCCAACGTCTCCGCCTCGACAGGGGACGTGATGGTCCGACCTGCGGTGATCCTCGCGACCTGCTCCCGGTAGAGCCCCCGCCGTTCCGGACTGGCGTGCGGCACATAGAGCGACACGAACGTGGGGTCATCGATCGCCACGTCCATCGTCCGGCAGCCGCGCGAGACGAGCCGGGCAAATTGCGGTGCCTCCACGTGATGGGAGCCGATGCGTCCGAGCACCTCGGCGTAGAGCCGGCGGGCGTCTGTCTCCGCGAGCTTCGACAACTGCGTGCGGAAGGCGCGCTCGCAGTGTCGACGGGACAGATCGCAATGGATTTTGGCCAGGTCATACCGCTGCTGCAGCTCAGGGGCGAGCGCACCCTTGCGGGCCGCCGTCTCGCAGAGGGAAACCACGTCGGCCCACCGCTGCTCGCGCTCGAGCACGGTGGAACGCACCACGAGGTCGTCATGCGGCCCGGCCAGTTCAGGAGCGCGAACCTGCTCAGGTGCGCTCCGCGCCGCAGACTCCGCCGCCATGCCGACGCCGCCCGCAACCACCAACCCGATCGCCACCAGAAGGCGGGAAAAGATGCGGTGCGGCAACCCGACGGGGGAGAACCGCCCTGCGGGCCGGCCCGACGGGCGGGTGCCGGGACATCCCGGGCATACCCGGGGAAGGCCACACGTCGGGGGGGAAACGACGGTCACTGACGGCAGTCCATTCGCAAGGCCGCACACACGCGCGGCAGGCATGCGGTCTCTCCGTTGACCGCTCGCGATTATGGATCACGTTCAGACGGTGGTCAAAAAATCTCGATCTGGCACGCCACGGATTTTTTCCTGCCTGCCGGGCCAGCCGGGAAAAGACGCTGACAACCATTGGCAGCGATCTCCACGACACGCCCGGGCGACACCTTGGTACGATGGAACTCGGCTCAATCTGGCTTCCATGGCACCCGCAATGGCCCGCACGACCCGCACGTCCGACACAAGCGGCACAGTCGCCGTTCCCTCCTCCACGCCGGCGGCCGCGGCCGATCCGCAGCCGACGCTCGTGCTGCTCGACCGCGTCCGGCAGGGAGACGGCGACGCCGTCAACGGGCTTCTCGAACGTCATCGCGCGGCGATCCGCAGGATGATCGACCAGCGGATGGATCGCGTCGTGCAGCGACGGGTGGATGCCAGCGACATCGTTCAGGACGTGATGATCGAGGCCAACCGTCGGCTCGGTGACTATCTGGCCAACCCCACCATGCCGTTCCAACTCTGGCTGCGACACATGGCCCGGGACCGCCTCATCGACGCCCATCGCCGTCACCGCGTCGCCGCGAATCGCAGCCTCGACCGGGAGGTGTCGCTCACCGTCGCCGCAGGGCAGGATCATTCTGAGGCCGACCTGATCGGCCAACTCGCCGACAGGGAACTCACCCCGGCCGCAGCAGCGACCTGGCACGAACTGGAGCGACGGTTTGCCACGGCGGTGGAACAGCTCGATGAGGATGATCGGAAGATCGTGCTGCTCAGGCACTTCGAACACCTCTCCACCGCGGAGGCGGCCGACGTCCTGGGCCTGTCGAAGCCCGCCGCCGGAATGCGGTATCTGCGGGCGATGCGCCGGCTCCGGGTTCTGCTCGACGGCGGCTTCGATTCGCTGTCCGGCGCGGTCGTGGGGCCCGACGACGGAAAGTCCGGGGGATGACCAGCCTCCCAGGCCAGCCCATCGGCCTATGATGAGCGAGAGGCTCGGCATGACCCCCACCACCGCAATCCGCACTCGCGCTGTCGACACCCCGCTGCCGCCCGGCGACGAGGAGCTGCTGGCGACGCTGGTCGACGAACTCTCCGACCTCCGTGGGGCCGAGGCCCAGACGACGCTGGAGCACTTGGCCACCGCCCACCCACGACTGGCCGGCCAGCTCCGCGAACTGTTCGCCGCCATGTTGTTGACCGACGCGGTCGCCGAGCATTCGGTGGTCTTTGCGCCGGATGGCAGCAAGGCCGACCGCGACCACGGGAGTGGTTCTTCGCCATCCGCTTCGCAGACTTCCGCCAGTTCGTGGCCTTCCGCCGGCACCGGCATCCTGCCTGGCGTCACGCCTCTCCCACACGCCTTCGGCGACTACGAACTGCTCGAAGAGATCGGCCGCGGCGGCATGGGCGTGGTCTATCGGGCGGTCCAGAAAAGTCTGGGCCGAACCGTGGCGATCAAGATGCTCCTGCGGCGGGACTTGGCCACGGCCGCCGATCTGTCGCGATTTCGCAGTGAGGCTGAGGCTGCCGCGCAGCTCGACCACCCCGGCATCGTGTCGATCTTCGAGGTCGGCGAGTGCGATGGACACCCGTTCTACAGCATGCAGTTCGTGGAGGGGACGACGCTCGCCAAACGGCTGCGGCAGGGACCGCTGCCTCTACGCGAGGCCGCGGCCCTGCTGGCGAAGGTGGCCGACGCCGTGCAGGCGGCCCACGCTCGAGGCGTGCTCCATCGTGACTTGAAGCCCTCGAACATCCTCATCGACGGCAGTGGTGAACCCCATGTCTCCGACTTCGGACTGGCGAAGCGGTTGGAGGCGGAGGAATCGGTCACCCACACCGGTGCCATTCTCGGCACCCCGTGCTACATGTCGCCCGAGCAGGCGGCCGGGAGCCGTGGCGATGTCGGCCCCACGAGCGATGTGTGGAGTCTGGGCACGATCCTCTACCAGATGCTCACCGGTCGGCCGCCGTTCCAAGCGTCGAGCCCGATGGACACACTCCTGGCGGTGCTCGAGTCGGATCCACCCGTGCCGCGATCGATCGACCGGCATGTGGACCGCGACCTCGAGATGATCGCACTGAAGTCGCTGCAGAAGCCACAGGAACTTCGCTACGCCTCCGCGGCTGAACTGGCGGCCGATCTGCGGGCTTTTCTGGCCGGAGAGCCCGTGGCCGCGCGGCACGGCGGATTCGCCGACATCGTCGCCCGGCTGTTTCGAGAAACCCACCACGCCGTGGTCCTGGAGAACTGGGGCCTTCTCTGGATGTGGCACTCGGTCGTGATCCTCGCGCTCTGCGTGACGACCGACGTGCTGGCCTGGCAGGGCGTGACCACTCGCTGGCCCTATCTCGTGCTCTGGGCCGGCGGCCTGGCGCTCTGGGCGCCGATCTTCTGGGCGCTGCGGCACCGCACGGGCCCCGTGACGGCGGTCGAACGGCAGATCGCGCACATCTGGGGGGGCAGCGTGATCGCCAGCGTGATGCTCTTCTGGGTCGAGGCGTTGCTCGACCTGCCTGTGCTCACGCTCTCGCCGGTGCTCGCCCTGCTGGCTGGCCTCGTCTTCTTCGCGAAGGCGGGGATTCTCTCCGGCGCTTTCTACATCCAGGCCGCCGTGCTCTTCGCCACGGCACTCGTGATGTGCGTGGCCCGCGATGTGTCGCACATCATCTTCGGCGTCGTGAGCGGCATCTGTTTCTTCGTGCCAGGCCTCAAGTATTTCCGCCAACGCAGCAGAGGCTGATGTCGCCGCGCGGTTCGGGTCTGCCCATGCCCCGTCGCCGGACGTTCGCTACGGTT
>JBIIOL010000198.1:0-6234 GCA_044336965.1 Pirellulales bacterium
CTTTTTCGAATGCGTGACCACGATGAACTGCGTGGACGAGAGAAAGTCGCGGAGCACGCCCGCGAACCGGTCGACGTTGGCCTCATCGAGGGCGGCGTCGACCTCGTCGAGCACGCAGAACGGACTGGGGCGTGAACGGAAGATCGCCAGCAGCAGCGCGACACAGGTCATCGTCTTCTCGCCACCCGACAGAAGCGAGATGCTGCGCGGCTCCTTGCCTGGGGGCCGCGATACGATTTCAACCGAGGTTTCCAGCAGATCGACCCCGGGCTCGAGCACGATGTCGGCCTGACCGCCGCCGAAGAGCCGTTCGAACAGCTCACGGAAGTGCCCGCGGACCGTTTCGATCGTCTCGCCCAGAAGCCTTCGGCTCTCGTCGTCGATTCTGGAGACCAGCTGTTCGATCGCCAGCTTCGCGTTCGTCACGTCGGCGAGTTGCGTCTCCAGTCCGGTGAGTCTTTCCGTCAACGCCTCAGCCTCTGCCAGGGCCTCCATGTTGACCGACGTCATCGTGGAGAGCTTGCGTCGCAGTGTCTCGATCTCCACGTCAAGCTCGCCGCGGTCGGCGGGAACGACGGGCCCGTCGCCGACCTCGTTGCCCTCGGCTCCAACGGCGGGCTCGTCGGCCGGGGCTTCCACGGCGTCTCGGGCGACGATGTCCTCGATGGCGATGTCATAGTCGTCCCGAATCCGCTCGATGATTCGTGTGCGACGATGCCGCGCCTCGCCGGCCTCGAGTTCGTGCGTGTGGATCATCTCGGCAAGACGTGTCACCTGAGCCCGCGCCTGCTCGAGCGTGCCGTCGACCGCCCGCCTGTCGGCCGCCACGCGTTGGTGATCGGCCGCGAGTTCCGTCAACGCCGCGGTGCATCGTTCTGCCGCCACCATTGCCTCGGAGTGGCCCGCTGTCGCGGCCAGCAGATCCAGGTCGATGCCGGCCAGCCGCTGCTCCCCGTCGCTCCGTCGTCGGGAGGCGTCTTCACGGTCGTCGAGGCGCGACTCAAGCTCGGCCAGCCGCGTCGCGACGGCGTCCCTTGCTCGGGAGAGCCTCTCGGCACAGGTCGCCTGCCCCACACGCAGCCGGTGCATGTCGTCGAGCACCTCGCTGCGTGAGCGGTCGAGGGTGTCGATGTCGTGTCGAACCCGGGCGAGTTGCTGCCGGGCTTCGGTGAGTTCGCCGTCGGCCTGAGTGAGGGCTTTTTCCACAGTATCACGGGCAGTGGAGAGTTCGACCGTCTGCCGCTCGGCGTCACGGAGGCTTTCCTCCAGCGAGGCCAGCGTGTCGCCGGCCGTGACCTGCTCGCGGCTGGTGCGGTCGAGTTCCGCCCGTGCCGAGGCGATGCGTTCGGCGGCCTGTTGCCTTCGCCCCTGTGTCTGACGAATCTCCTGGCGAGTTGCTGCGAGGTCTGCCTGCAGGCTTTCGATCAGTCCTCCGGCCTCGGAAACCGTGCGGGTCAGTTCGTCGTGCCGCTGCTCGAGCGACTTGAGTTCACTCCTTCGCGCAACCATTCCGCTGGCGGCGCCAGGTAAGCCGATCTCAAGACCGCCCTCCGCGGAGAGGCATTCCCCACCCCGCGTGATGAACAGCGTGCCCGAAGGCGCCGCGGCGGCCAGCGGGACGGCATCGGCGAGTCGTTCGACGACCCATACCCTCGCGAGCAGCAGGGCCACGACCCGCGGACCGCCGGATGGGAGCCGGTCGGGCGCGACGGCGTCGGGCAGGCCGATCAATCGGTCGAGTCGGCCAACCACGCCCGGGGCGTCGTCGGCTGCGTAGGGCACTCCCTCACGCACTGACTCGGCTGATAGGAACCCGATCCGGCCGCCTGCCGCCAGCACGGTGCGCGATTCCTCCGTCATCGACCATTCCGCCTGCCATTGCACGAGATCTTCGAGCGAGTCGACGACGAGGGCCTGACCAAGCAGGCCGAGCGACAGATCGACGAGCGATGCCCAGGTCACGTCGGCATCGACGAGGTGCGCGAGCGGTCCAAGCAGGCCGGGCACGGTACGGGCGGGATCGGTCTCGGCAAGGAGCTTCCGCGCAGCGTCTGAGACTCCCTCCTGCCGGCTGACCATCTCCTCCAGCACCGTGCGACGCTCGCGGCAGGCCTCCAGCTTGGCCTGCCAGCCTGCGAGCGCCTGCCAGGCGGCATCGACCGCCTCCGACCGCTCACGATGGGTGAGGTCGAGCGTCTCCAGTTCCCGTTCGATGGCGGTCATACGCTGCGACAGGGCGGCGATCGTGCCCTCCCACGTGGAGGCCGACTCCAGCATCCGGGCGAGTTGGAGCCGGGCCGTGTCGATCCTCGTTCGCCAGGAGTCGGCTACGCGATGGGACTCCTCGACGCGTGCGGAGGTACGGTCAAGGTCGGACTGCAGTTTCTGTCGCGACTGTTCCAATTCGTCGACTTTTGCGGTGCGGTCGACCACCGCCTGCCTGGCCCGCGCGGCATGCTCATGCGAGCCGGCTGCGGCCTTCTCGCAGGCAGCGAGACGCTCGTCCAGATCGTGCGACTCCGACTCGATGCCGGCAACCTCACCCCGTGCCGCAGCGACGGCCTCAATCGCAGCGAGTTGATCGTGGGCCGCCCGTTGCAGATCGACCTCGAGCCGGGACTGCTCGGCTTCGAGTTCATGGCGTCGTGTCCAGAGCATCGCCAACGTGGCCTCTGCGGCTGCGGCCCGGGCCCTGTCGGCGGCGACCGCCGCCCGGGCCGATTCGAGGCGGGGCTGGAGTTCGACCTCCGTGGCGGCGAGCGCGGTGGCGTGGTCGGTCGCGTCGTTGGCTCTGGCCTCGGTCGCGGAGAGTTCGTCGCGGACACCGGACAGCGCCGTCTCGACGCGGTTCACCGCGGCATCGACCTCCGCCAGATCCTGAGCGGCGGCGGCAAGCCGCAGCGTGCGGAGCCGGTCCGTCATCTGCTGCCAACGGCGTGCGCGGGTGGCCTGATGCCGGACGGTCTCCAGCCGGCTCGAAACCTCACCGACGATGTCGGCGAGCCGCTGCCGATTCTGCTCGCTGCGTTCGAGCCGTCGGAGCGCCTCGGTCCTCCGGGCCCTGAAGCGTGTGATGCCCGCGGCTTCCTCGAAGACGGCGCGACGGTCGCGGCCGGAGGCAACGAGCAGGGCATCAACGCGGCCCTGCTCGATCACACTGTAGGCCTCCGTCGCGGCGCCCGTGCCCGAGAAGATTTCGCGGATGTCGCGGAGACGCGATGCTTCGCCATTGATGAGGTACTCGTTCTCCCCGCTGCGGTAGACGCGGCGGGTGATCTGCACCTGCGGCGCATCGAGTTGGAAAAGGCCATCGGCGTTGTCGAAGATCAGCGATACTTCCGCGGCGTTGAGCGGTTTGCGGCCGCCCGAGCCGGCGAAGATCACGTCTGTCATGTCGCGGCCGCGCAGGCTGCGGACCGACTGCTCGCCGAGCACCCACTTGATGGCATCGACGACGTTCGACTTGCCCGATCCGTTGGGGCCGACGACCGCCGTGATGCCCGCGGGAAACTCGAACCGGGTCCGGTCTGCAAAGCTCTTGAAACCGAACAGCTCGAGGGCCGTGAGCCTTGTCATGAAGACGCGTCCGTGGGCGAGGCCGCGTTGGCGGCATCGTCGCCCGCCGGCGCGTCCTCGTCAGGTGATGCGGATGGAATGTCGTGCAGGCGGAGGGAGGCCTCCTCGTGAACGCTCATGCCGCTGTCTTCCTCGGCAATGGCGTCAAAGACGAGGCGGCTGCTGATCGCATGGTGCGAGCTGGCCTGCTGCAGAAACTGCACGATGTCAGGATACGTGCCGCCGACTTCCGCGATGGCACGGATGATCGTGTCCACCCGCGCGGGGACATCGGTCTGTTGGTCGGGATCGTCCGCGACGAAACGGCTGATGATCGCCGTCGGTCCATCGACGACCACCACGATCGTCGGGCCCGCCTCGGCTCGAAGGCCGTCTCCCACGGAATGCTCGGTGCCGAACAGCACGATCTCGGGCCGCCGGCTGCGGGAGACGTGCACCAGCGGCGGCCCCTTCACATCGAGCACGTGAAGCGAGCAGGCGTCGCCCAGCCGCTCGCCGCGCACGAGGGGTGAGGTCGGGTCGATCCTCCACAAGTGCCGGAATCCACCGTAGCGTGTTTCGGCGCTCGGGCTGGTGAGCAGCGACCGCAGGGCGTCGATTCCGTTGGCATCGTCGAGCGTGCCGAGCGCGGCGAGCGCGGCCGCTCGGGCGCTTCGCAGACTGTTCGCCGCTTCGGCGAGATGAGCCGCGGCGACTGACTCGCCCAGATAGGCGAGTGCCTCGGCGGCGGCGAAGCGGATCTCGGCATCCTTCGATTCGAGCGCATCGCGGAGGGTGGGAACCCCCTCCTTGCCGATCGCCTCCAGGCGGACTGCCGCGCCGGGGGCGGTGACCGGATCCGAGAGCTGTCTTCGCAGCAGTTCGAGACGAGCGTGGCGGCCGCCTGGCGGCTCGACTACGGCCAGACACCGCACGACACGGATGTAGCGGCTGAGGTTTTCGGCGTAGACAGGTGGAATCTCGAGTTCGATGTAGCGGTCGGTCTTCGGCGTGGCGACGCCTCTCTTGGTGCCCCGGATGGAGGCATGGAACCGCCGATTGATGCAATCACCGATCCGTTTCGAAAGGCTGACGGAGCGGTGCTCCGGGCCGAGAATCAGTCCGATAGGTCGTGATTGGAGCGACACCCCGCCACCGGGAACCTTCGCGCGGAGTCTCGACTTCGAATCGAGTGTGCCCGTCGACACGGGGTCGACGAGCAGCGGCCCCTCGGCAACGCCCAGCACGTGGCCGTCGCGGATGCGGCTGCCGAGCACGGCCATCTCCGCCATGCGTGTTTCCATCAACCAGCCTCCGCCGAGGCTCGTTGTTTCGGAGTCGGGCGGCACCTCGACATGAATGTCGAAGCGGTCTCCGCGACGGACGCCCGGCGGCAGGTAGCCGTGCACCCAGACGAGTGACGTGGAGGTCGACGCGAGCAGTGCGTTGGGCTCCACGACGCCTCGCGCCTGCATATCGGCCATGAGCGACTGCCGCTGTGCGTTGGGCACCGGATCGCTGCCGGTGCCGGCGAGACCTGTGATCAGTGCCGCCCGTTCGATCCGCTGCGGATTGAGTCCCCAGGCAGCGGCGTAGTCGCCGACGAGCTTCGTGTCGGCTTCGAGGGCAGCCAACGCCTCGACCTCGGGGCTCTGGCTGCGAATGGCCGGCCCGGCGCAACCGGTCATGATGGCGCAGAGCGACAGCCTCGCGAGCCATCGCGCCGCCGTGTCGATGGCGTTGGAGCGTCCGACGTGCGGTGCGTGGTGGTCGTTCATCCGCGGCGCCATTCGTCTCGTCATGATCCGCGCCGCGGTTGTGGACGTGCCCCGCACGTTCACCCGACGGCGTTGTTTCCCGCAGGCTTTTCGCCCGGAGAGGAGGCGGACAGTAGGTGCCGCATGGGAGCCCGTCAAGGCAGGCTTGGCGGTTTTCACGCAGCTGGCAGGGCCGCGAAAGCTCTTGGCTGGAGAGTGGCGGCCTGCTACGGTTCGCCCCCCGCCGCCCCGACGAACTCAGGAAGGGCCGCGGGACTGAACGGCATTCGCACGGACGTTATCAGGCACTGACGCAGGGAGCTTCGCACACGTGAGATCGACCCCCGAAGAACGGCTGCGGATTCACGTCCGCTGGATGATCCGTCGAGACATGCGCGAAGTGCTCGGTGTCGAGCAGGAGGCCTTCGAGTTTCCCTGGTCTGACGAAGACTTCACCCGGTGCCTGCGGCAGCGCAACTGCATCGGGATGGTGGCGGAGTCGGGCGACTCCGTGGTTGCCTTCATGATCTACGAACTTCACCGCAGCCGGCTGCACGTCCTCAACTTCGCCGTCGCCCGTTCGCATCGGCGGCTCGGCATCGGCACGCGGATGATGGATAAGCTCATCGGGAAGCTGACGCCGGAGCGGCGGAGTCGGATCGTGCTGGAGGTGCGGGAGACCAATCTGCCCGCACAGCTCTTCTTCCGTTCGCTCGGCTTCCGCGCGATCTCGGTGCTGAAGGACTTCTATCAGGACACGACCGAGGACGCCTACCTGATGCACTTCGTCTCGCTGGCGGCGGTGGACGTGCAGGCGGTGCCGAGGCGGATGGCGGGCTAGCGACACGACCCGACCCGCATAATCACGCTGGCGGCACGTTTTCAACGTGCCTTGATTGCGGTGCAGTTGCTGCGTGCTGAC
>JBIIOL010000199.1:0-6203 GCA_044336965.1 Pirellulales bacterium
GCGGCGGAACCTGATCGTGATGTTCCTCGCCGCCGAGATGATGCTGCAGGGCATCTCGGTGAGCCTCGTGGCGTGGAGCCGCTACCACGGCGACTGGGGCGGCCATGTGCTCGTCATCTTCGTGCTCACCGTGGCGGCCTGCGAGGCAGCCGTGGCGCTGGTGTTCGTGCTGCAGGCCTTTTCCCGGACCGGCCGCCTTGACGCCGCGGCATGGCAGTCGCTCCGCGAGGCCACCGTCGGTCGCACCGTCGACCACGAACTCCCCGCGATCGACACCGTGCCGACGAAATTCCCCACGCTCGCGCCGGCCGGCATCCTTCCGCCCGCCGACGAGAACGAACCGCTGCAACGCGAGCACGTCTGAGCTGGCGTCCTGTCGGCACTTGTCAGTCACCCGATTTCATCCGTCATCCATCCGCCGTCCGCATCCTCCATGCAAGAATTCTCCCCTTCGACGCTGCTGGTGCTCGTGCCGCTCCTGCCCCTGGTGGGAGCGATCCTCACCGTGCTCCTCGGCCGCACCCTCGGCTCCCGGGCACACCTGCCGGCCATGGCCGGCATCGCCGGGGCAGCCGTCGTGGCTATCGCACTCCTGGCAGCGACCGCCCGTGATGTGGGACCTGCACACGGCGCCCATGCTGAGGCCGTCCGGCCAGTGGAGATGATCTCCACGCTCTGGAACTGGGCGTCGTTCGACTCGGCCTACACCCCGCCGGCCGGCAGTCCGGCGACCGATCCACGCCTGTCGCCCCAGGATCTGGCGGCCGGGAAGGACGTCCGCGGATTCTCGATCCCGGTCGCGCTGCGGCTCGATCCGCTCACTGCCACGATGCTCACGATCATTACCTGCGTCGGCCTTCTCGTGGCCATTTACTCCACCGGCTACATGCACGGCGACCCCGGCTACCCGCGGTTCTTCGCCGTGGTCGCCATGTTCGTCTTTTCGATGTCGATGCTCGTGGCCGCGAGCAACTTCGTCCTCGTCTACGTCTTCTGGGAGGCGGTGGGTGCCTGCAGCTACCTGCTGATCGGATTTTGGTTCACGAAGCCCGAGGCGGCCCGCGCCGCCAAGAAGGCCTTTCTTGTGAACCGCGTCGGCGACTTCGGCCTCGCCATCGCGGTCTTCCTCCTTTGGATGACCTACGGCACGCTCGACTTCCACGACACCATCTCGCCCGACGGCGTGATCATGCCGGGCATCCTCGGACAGACCCGCCTGGCCGATGCGGCAGGCTATGTCGGCGGGGCGGTGGGAACCGCGATCTGCCTGCTCCTCCTGCTTGCCGCCTGCGGCAAGAGTGCACAGTTGCCTCTGCACGTCTGGCTGCCCGATGCAATGGAGGGTCCCACCCCCGCCAGCGCCCTGATCCATGCGGCGACAATGGTGACGGCCGGCATCTATCTGATCACGCGATCGGCGCCGCTCTTCGCCGCCTGCCCAGGCGCGCTCACGGCGGTGTCGATCGTCGGCGCCACCACCGCGCTCGTCGCCGCGCTCATCGGCACGGTGCAGAACGATCTCAAACGCGTACTCGCCTACTCGACGATCAGCCAGCTCGGCTACATGTTCGCGAGCCTCGGCACCGGCACGTTGCTCGGCTTCACCGCCGCGATCTTCCATCTGCTCACGCACGCCTGTTTCAAGGCGCTGCTGTTCCTCGGAGCCGGCTCGGTCATGCATGCCATGGGCGGCGTGATCGACATGCGGCGGTTCGGCGGCCTGCGCCGCGTGATGCCGATCACCGCGGCCACGTTCCTCGTGGGGTCCGCGGCGCTCGCCGGCGTGGCTCCCTTCGCGGGCTTCTTCAGCAAGGACGAGATTCTCGCCGCCCTGCACTCGAAGGGCTGGCCTGCCGCGCACGGCGACCACCACGCGATGACCGCGGCCGGTGGACCGTTCAACCTCGTCGCTTTCTCGAACGACGCGGCGCATGCCACGGTCACAACTCCGGCGGTCGGCCTCGACGCCCTCGACCGGCCTGAAACCTGGCAGATCCTCTTCTGGATGTCGCTCGTCACGGCGGGACTGACCGCCTTCTACACGTTCCGCGCCGTGTTCATGACCTTCACTGGACCGACGCGGGTGCCCGAGGGTGCCCACGGCCACGGTCATCATGACGCGCATGACGAGCATGGCGGCGATGGCCACGACGCTCATGTCCATGGCGTTCATGGCCACGACGCCCATGGCCATGCCGCTCACCAATCGTACGAGTCTCCCGCGGCGATGACGCTGCCGCTCATGGTCCTCGCAGTGCCGTCGGCCATCATCGGCTGGCTGCTCTTCAGCACCAACTGGCTGGCGCACTTCCTGTCGGCAACCCCCTCGCTCACGGCGCCATCCGTCGCAGCCACCGCCACGCCCCACGTGTTCCACATGAATCTGGCGATTCAGGGCACGCTCGCGGCCGCCATCGGGATCGTCGTCGCCGCGATCGGCCACCTCGGCCGCCGCAGTGACGGCCCACAGCTGGAGAGGTTTCTCGGCCCCCTGCAGACGCTCTTCGCGAACAAGTTTTATTTCGATCAGATCTACGCCGCGCTCATCGTGCGGCCGCTGGAAGGCCTGGCGTTGGTCGCTGCCCTCTTCGATCGGCATGTCGTCGACGGGGCCGTGGACGCCATCGCCGGGATTCCGGTCGCACTGGGCGGGATCGTCCGTCGCTCGCAGTCGGGCCTGCTGCAACGCTACGCGTTGGCCGGCGTGATGGGCGTGCTGGCGATCGTCGTCCTGCTCGCGTGGCAACTCCGCGGCTGACCCTGTCTCCCACGGATCAATTCCCTCCATCCCCATTTCTTCCAGCGACTCGACCCTCCCATGAACGGTTTCTCCCCTGCGACGCACCTTCTGCTCGTGATCGCCACGCCGCTCATCGGAGCCGTCGTGGCCTGGGTGCTCGGCGGTCGTGGGCTCTCGGCGGTGCGGCAGAGCGCAGCGGTGACGGCGCTCATCACGCTGGTGAACGCGGGCTGGCTCGTGCTGAGGTATCTGCAGAGCCCCGAGTCAGCGGCCGGCTCGCCGTATGGCGTCTCCTCGGCCCCGTGGCTCGTGGGTGGCATTTTCGACGTCCGTCTGTCGCTCGGTCTCGATGGTCTCTCGATCTGGCTCTTCGGGCTTTCGGCATTGCTCTCCCTCACTGCGGTGCTCGTCAGCTGGGAGGCGATCAAGGAAAAGCCGGTCGGGTTCTACGTGCTGCTCCTCCTCTTGGAGGCGGCGATGCTCGGCGTGTTCGCGGCGCGGGATGTCATCTTGTTTTACGTGTTCTTCGAGTTCACGCTCGTGCCGCTCTTCTTCCTGATCGGCATCTGGGGCCACGAGGAGCGGCGTCGGGCGGCCGTGAAGTTCTTCATCTACACGCTCACCGGCAGCGTGCTCGCCTTCCTGGGCCTGCTCACGATCGTGCTCTGGAATGCCTCGCACACCGGCGTCGTCACCTTTGACATCGCCGGACTCACGGCCGGCCTGGCCGCCCACCCGCTGCCGATGAGTCGCGAAGGTGGCTGGCTGCAGATGATCGTGTTCCTCGCGCTCTTCGCAGGCTTCGCCGTGAAGGTGCCGATCGTTCCCTTCCACACCTGGCTTCCGCTGGCCCACGTCGAGGCCCCCACGGGAGGCAGCGTCGATCTGGCGGGCGTGCTGCTCAAGATCGGCATCTACGGCTTCCTCCGGTTCTCGCTGCCGATGCTGCCCGACGCAACGGCCGCGGCCGCCCCATGGCTCTTCGGCCTCGGCGTGGTGGGCATCCTCTATGGAGCGCTCGTGGCACTGGTGCAGACCGACCTCAAGCGGCTCATCGCCTATTCATCGGTGAGCCACATGGGCTACATCGTGATGGGCCTGTTCGCGCTCGAACCCGTCGCCATCGAGGGGGCCAATCTGCAGCTCATCAACCACGGACTTTCAGCAGCCGGTCTCTTCGCGCTGGTCGGCATGATCTATGAACGGTTCCACACGCGGTCGATCGCCAACCTGGGCGGCATCGCCACGAAGGCTCCCTGGCTGACGGTGTTCTTCATGCTGTTCACGTTTTCCAGCATCGGCCTGCCCGGCCTGAACGGCTTCGTTGGCGAGTTCCTCATCCTCGCAGGCTCCTTTCAGCGGGCCTGGACGGGCGTGGCCCAGTCGATCCGCGTGCCCTACCTGATCATGGCGGTATCGGCTGTTGCCGGCGTGGTGCTCGGCGCGTGGTACATGCTCTGGGCCGTGGAACGGGTCTTCTTCGGCGGCTCTCGCGAGCCTCCTCGGCTGGGAGCGGCTGGGCACGATCACGGCCACGCCAGCCACGGTCACGGCTCCCACGCCTCCAATGCAGACCGCTGCGACCTCGAATGGTACGAGATCGCCGCCCTCGCGCCGCTGGCCGTGTTTGTCCTGTGGATCGGCGTCGCACCGGCGGCGTTTCTCGCACCGCCAGCGGCCGTACTCAGAGCCGCCACCCGCGGCGCCACCATTGCTTTTGACGAGTCAATGCGGAACCTGGAGGCCGGTGAGTCCGTGCCCCATGCCGCCCACGTCGCGGACCGCGTTGTCGGCCACGACCCTGCGTCACTCCGGCAGCCACGCCTCCTGACATCGGTACCGACACTGGATCGTCCATGATTTCGCACATGAGTTCATTGCAGAGCTTTTTCCTGCTGGCACCGGAGATCATCCTGGTGGCCGCGGCACTGATCGCCTTTTTGGGCGGCGCCTTCGCCGGGCTCCGCAACGGTTGGTTCGTGTCCATGGTGGGCATCCTCGCAGCGATGCTGGTGGCCGGCGGACAGCCGGCCGACGGGGCCTGGGTTGCTTCGGGCGGTATCCGCATCGACGCCTTCTCGACCTACATCCGCTGGACGGTACTGTCCCTCGGCGCGATCCTCGCACTGGTGCAGGCGGGAGACCTGTTCCGCAGCGCCGTCACCCGTGGCAGCGGCGCCCACCACGGCGGCACCTGCGAGGAGGCGGGCACGTTTCTGATCCTGCTGGCCGGTCTCTCTCTGGCGGCGGTGGCCGACGACCTGGTGCTCCTCTTCATCGGCCTCGAACTGGTGTCGATCCCCACCTACATCCTGCTGGCGCTCAAACGCACCGACGCCCACGGCCAGGAAGCCAGCCTCAAGTATTTCTTTTTGTCGCTGGTGGCCTCAGCCCTGTTTCTGTATGCGGCCGTGTGTCTCTATGGAATCGGCGGCTCCACCAGCCTGTCGATCATCGGCTCCCGCCTCCGTTCCTCTGCTGACCCGCTGGTCGGCATGGCGACGGTGCTGCTGCCAGTGGCCATCGGCATGACGCTGGCCGGTGCGGCATTCCGTCTGGCTGCCGTGCCCATGCAGTTCTACGCGCCCGACGTCTACGAGGGCACGAGCCCGTCGAATGCGGCCCTGCTCTCCACGCTGCCCAAGGTCGCTGGCATCGTGGTGCTCGTGCGCGTGCTGGCACTGGCGATCCTTCCGGCCGATGCCAGCGACAACGGCATGGGCAGTGCCGCAACGTCCCACCTGTCGCTCTTCTGGCCGCTGACGGCCACGCTGGCAGCCGTGACCATGACCGTGGGCAACGTGATGGCGCTCATGCAACGCAATCTCCGCCGCCTGCTGGCCTGTTCCTCGATCGCCCACGCCGGCTACCTTCTCGTGGGCATCGCGGCCGCAGCCGCCGCTGCAGCCGCCCGGGCCGACGCGACTGTCTCTGGCGGGGCCGACACCTCGTGGACCCTCGGCCTCGGCGGCTTGAGTGCCACGCTCTTCTATCTGGCCACCTATGCGCTCGCGACTGCCGGCATCTTCGCGGCGATCACCTACCTCGGCCATCGCTGGCCTGAGTGGACGGCCGGCAGCGGCCCGCGGCCGCCGCGTGAGGAGATCAGCACGGTCGACGATCTGGATGGGCTCTCATCCACGAATCCCGTGGCAGCCTTCGCGATCGCGTTGTTTCTGCTGAGCCTCGCCGGCATCCCGCCACTGCCGGGCTTCTGGGGCAAGCTCTCGCTGGCCACCTCGGCGCTCGAGGTCGACTGGAACGCGGCAATCACCCTGGGCAGCCGCCGCGCCTGGTTCGTATCCCTGGCCGTGATCCTGGTGCTCAACGCGGCCATTGCGGCGGCCTATTACTTACGGATCATCGCCGCCATGTATTTCCGCACCGCGAGGCGGGGCGTGCAGGCCGATGGCGGCCTCGCCGCCGGCGTCGCGATGCTCCTTTGCACGGCGCTGGTGCTGAT
>JBIIOL010000200.1:0-6181 GCA_044336965.1 Pirellulales bacterium
CGATGCTCTTCCGCTCCTGGCGCCGTGTATTCCGAGCGGCGGTCTGGCTGCTCTTCGTGGACAGTCTCGTCAACGCGGCCGAGTTCACGGTATCCGTCGATGGCAACGACTCGCATCCGGGGACACCGGAAAAGCCTTTCGCCACGGTCGAGCGGGCCCGTGAGGCGATTCGCGCGGCGCGAAAGGCCGGCGCGATCGAGACCGAACCCGTGACAGTGACGCTCCGCGGGGGCACGCATTTTCTGCCGCGACCCTTCACGCTCGGCGCCGAGGACTCTGGCACACCGGACCATCCTGTCGTCTACCGGGCGGCGGACGGCGAGCGGCCGATCATCAGCGGCGGGAGGGCCGTGGACCGGTTTCGGCCGGTGACGGATGAGGCCGTACTCGCGAGGCTCGCCCCGGCGGCCAGACCTCACGTCGTCGCCGCCAGCCTGAAAGAGGCCGGTGTCGATGACATGCAGGGGATGAATGGCGCCGGGTTTTGCGTTTCCGATCCGGGCCTCGAGTTCTTCGTCGGAGAGCGGCCGATGACGCTCGCCCGCTATCCCAATGCGGGTTACATGCATGTCGCCGCCGTCACGGGCGTCGATGATGCCGAACTCCGTAAAGGAGCCGCGATTGCGCCGGGCGGAGCCTTTTGCTGCGACGACGCCCGGCCCTCGCGCTGGCCTGCCGAGAAGGGGGCGATCCTCCAGGGATTCTGGATGTGGGACTGGGGCTGCATGCGACTGCCGCTCGCCGGCATCGATGCCGACACGAAGGGACTCGTCGTGGGCCCGATCCCGGGCGGCACGATGAAGATCCGCCATGGGCAGTGGTTCTACGTGGAGAACCTGCTGCCGGAACTCGACAGTCCCGGCGAGTGGTATCTCGACCGCGACACGGCCACGCTCTACTGCTGGCCGGCGGAGCCGATCGCTCCGGGCGGGGCAAGCGTGTCTGTGGTGCGTGACCCAGTGCGACTGGAAAACGCGGCGCACGTCGCGTTCCGAGGCCTTGTTTTCGCCTGCGGCCGCGGCAGCGGCCTCGTGATCCGAGGAGGGGAGAACGTCCGCGTCGAGGCGTGCACCATCCGCGACATGGGCGGCTGGGGCGTGCAGGTCCGCGGCGGCGTCCGGCATGCCGTCGTCGGCTGCGACATTCACGAGACGGGCCAGGGCGGCATCGTTTTAGAGGGCGGCGACCGTACTTTGCTCGTGCCGGCGGGGCATGTCGCCCACAACAACCACATCCACCACACCGCCCGTTGGGATCCACTCTATCAAGAGGCGATCAGGCTGGTCGGCGTCGGCAATCGCGCGACGAACAATCTCATCCACCACGTGCCGCACGTCGCCATCGGCTTCACGGGTAACGACCATATGATCGAATACAACGAGATCCACTCTTCGGTCTTCCAGGCCAACGACGCGGGCGCGATCTACACCGGCGTGCTCGACGGCGGGCGGTCGCTCGACGAGACCTGGTCGATGCGCGGCCACACGATCCGCTTCAATTATCTTCACGACCTCCACGGTTTCGAGGGCAAGGGTACGCAAGGGGTGTATCTCGACGACTGCTTCTCGTCGGCCGAGATATCCGGCAACGTCTTTTTCAACATCACGACGTCCGACATCTCCGGTACCGTCCTCATTGGTGGCGGCCGCGACAACCTGATGACGAACAACATGTTTCTCCGGTGTACCCGTGCTTTTGCCATCGATGCGCGGGGGCTGGGATGGGCGAACGGCGTCGGCAAACCCGCGACGCAGGAATTGATCCATATGGATCACCGGCAGCCCCCCTGGTCGACCCGCTACCCACGGCTCGTCGGCATCCTGGAGGACGAACCGCTGGCCCCCAAGGGCAACGTCGTGGCCCGCAACATCTGCTGGAAAGGCAAATGGGAGGTGACGCAGCCGAAGGCCAGGCCCTTCGTCACGTTCGAAAACAACCTCGTCGACACCGATCCGCTGTTCAGCGGCGCGCCCCCGGCCGACTTCGGGCTCGCCGCCGACTCCCCCGCCCGCACGCTCGGCTTCGAGCCGATTCCGTTCGACAAGATCGGCCTGCGCATCGACGAGCACCGCAAGTCGTTGCCGGTAGGAGACGGTCGCTCCAACCACCCCTGACGGCATCATGCATTCCATCTTCTCCATAGCCGTCGCCCTGGCAGCGATCGCCCTGGGTGCAGCCCATGCTGGGGCCACCGACCCATCGCATTCAACGGGCACCGCGGTCGCCGACATCAAGGTGGCGCCCGGCTTCGCTGTGGAACTTCTCTATTCGGTTCCAGCTGCCACGATGGGATCGTGGGTCTGCCTTGCAGTCGATCCGCAGGGCCGCCTCATCACTGCAGACCAGTACGGCCGGCTCTACCGGGCGACCGTGCCAACCAGGGGCTCTGGGGCAACGGCGTTGGTCGAGCCGATTGAGGTCGACGTGGGCATGGCCCAGGGCCTGCTGTGCGCTTTCGGCAGCCTCTACGTGATGGCCAACGACCGTGACCTCTCCCGCGTCGGCCTCTACAGGGTACGGGATACGGATGGCGACGATCGCTACGATTCTGTCGAACTGCTGCGGCACCTGGATGGCAACGGCGAGCACGGTCCCCACGGCATCGCGCTGGCCCCCGACGGCAACTCGTTGCTCGTCTGCTGCGGCAACATGACGAAGCTGACGGACGTAAACCGGTCGCGGGTCCCGCGGGTCTGGGGGGAGGATCAGCTGCTGCCCTCGATGAGCACGCCCGGCGGCATGTTCGCGGAGCTGCGGGCGCCGGGAGGCTGGGTCGCGCGGGTGAGCCCGGACGGCCGCGACTGGGAGCTGGTCGCCGCGGGATTCCGCAATCAGTACGACATCGCCGTGAGCCCCGAGGGCGAGCTCTTCACCTACGATTCCGACATGGAATGGGACGTGGGCACGCCTTGGTACCGCCCGACCCGGGTCAATCATGTCGTGAGCGGTGGCGAATTCGGCTGGAGAACCGGCACGGGCCCGTGGCCGGCGTGGTTTCCAGACAGCGTGGGGGCCGTCGTCGACATCGGCCCTGGCTCACCGACGGGCGTTGCCTTCGGCACGCATGCGGCATTTCCAGCGAAGTATCAGTGCGCCCTTTATATCTGCGACTGGAGCTACGGCACGATCTATGCGGTGCACCTCTCGCCCTCCGGGGCGAGCTATACCGGCGCAGCGGAGCGGTTCATCTCCGCGGCGCCACTGCCGGTGAGCGACCTCGTCGTGAACCCGACGGACGGGGCGATGTACTTCACGACCGGCGGCCGGCGGACGCAGTCGGGGCTCTACCGCGTGACCTACGCCCCCAGGAAGTCGCCGCCCCAGGCAGAGCTGATCCCTGCAGCGCCGGCGGCAGTCGCTGCTGGCCCCGAAGAACGCCTCCGCCGGTTGCGGAACGAAATCGAATCGCTCCATGCATCGGGAGCTGCCGACGTCGTTGACCGGGCCTGGCCCCATCTCGGCCATCCCGACCGATCGATCCGGTATGCGGCACGAACGGCGGTCGAACTCGTACCACCGGCCGACTGGACCGCGCGGGCGCTGGCGGAACGCTCGGCACCAGATGCGAGGATCAATGCCCTGCTCGCGGTCGCCCGGTGCGGTGGAAAAGAGGTCGCTGGCAAGCTCTTTTCAGAACTGCTCGACGTCGAAGGGGAGCAGCTGACGGTAGCGCAGCGGCTCGACCTGCTGCGGGCCGTCGGCCTGGCGTGCATTCGCGTGGGCGTTCCCGATGCCGACATGTCGTCATCCCTCGCCGCACGGCTCGACGCGCGGTATCCGGCGGGTGTCGCGGTTCTGGACCGGGAACTCTGCCGGCTGCTCGTGCATCTCGGTCATCCGGCGGTTGCCCGCAAGACACTTGCCCTACTTTCGACGGCAGCAACGCAGGAGGACCAGGTTCACTACGCCTACTGCCTGCGGGCGCTCGACGGTCCGTGGACGATTGCCGAGCGACGGGAATACCTCCGCTGGTTCGCGTCCGCGGCCCGGCTGCGGGGCGGGTTTTCGTTCGCCGACTTCCTCAAGAACATCCGGAAGGATGCGATCGACCGGCTCGATGACACGGAGAAGGCGGCGCTCGCCGACGTGCTCGCGCCGCCGGCCGCCGTCGACCTGCCGGTTGTTGAAGCCGAGTCACGGCCATTCGTGCGGACATGGGCCGTGGACGACCTGCTCCCGGAGGTTCGAGCCGGCCTGTCCGGCCGCGACCTCGAAAACGGTCGCCGCATGTTCCGCGCGGCTGCCTGCTTCAACTGCCACCGTTTCGGCGGCGAGGGAGGAGCCGTTGGGCCGGAGTTGACCGCAGTGGCCCGTCGGTACGATTCCCGAGCCCTGCTCGAGTCGATCATCGAGCCGAGCCGCGTCATCTCCGATCAGTACGAGGCCTCGGTCTTCGTGCTTTCGAGCGGACGCTCGGTCGTGGGCCGGGTGGTCACGCTCAACGAGAACGAACTCTCGGTCTGCGAGAACATGCTCGATCCGGGGCATCTGACCCGGATCAGGCGGGACGAGATCGACGAGCGGCATGTATCGCCCGTCTCGACGATGCCAGCAGGCCTGATCAACCACCTCGACAGGAACGACGTGCTGGATCTCGTCGCCTATCTGCAGTCCGGAGGCAACGCCAACCCGCAGGTGGGAACGGAAATACCCTGAAGATCCGACGACACCACACGTTCTGAAACCAATGGCAATGGAAGCGTTCAAGATTCTGGAAGACATCACGCTGGATCCGGCGACGATTTCCGGACCGACGCCCAACCCGGATGGTCGCCTGGGATCGCAAGCCACCGTCAAAGGCTGGATTGGCCCCCCGCAAGGCAAGCCGGACAGGACGTTTGTGTTCAACGAGTTTTCGAACCCGCTCGGGCGGAAGATCTACATGAAGCTCTCCGATGACGCCGGCTGCGTGGACGATGAACTGTTCGGCACCGAGATTCACGAAAAGACGGTTCATCCGGCCCGTTGGGCTGCGTTCACGACAGGTCTGGATGCCGCGAAACTGGCGTCGATCCCCGATGAGGGGCTGGATCAAGCGTGGCTGGTTGCGCCCATGAGGGGCAGCCACGAATTCGAGGTAAGCAAAGGCACGCTGGCGGGACGTCAAGCCTGGCTCTCGGTCTCCACTGTCGGCACCGGGAAGCGCAGCATGGAATTCCGCGTTTTGGACAAGAAGCTCTCGGATGGGGCGTGTCCGAAGGTCTTGGTTTCGGTCTTGTATCTTGACAAGGGTGATTGCACCGCGGTGCTCGGTTACGACGCTATGGGCGTCGAAGGGGGCCGACCGCCCGGAGACAGAAGCGCGGGCAACTTCAAGATCGGCAACACCGGAGTCATCAAGCGACACTACTTCGAAATAACGGATGCCCGTTTCGACAGCAAGAGGGCGGCAGCGTTTCGGCTGACGACCGACAAAGACGCGGACTTCGCGGTCCTGGGCGTCTTCCTGCGACAAGACACGGCGCGTTAGGCTTCGCTCTTCGCGAGAACTCCGACTCCCCGCGCGAAAAAAACCGCTACGGGAGTCGCCCTCCCCGATTCACCGATGCTGCGATGCACTCGAAATTCCTCGCCAGCGCCGTCATCACACTGCTGTTGCTTCCACGAGTCTCGGTCTCTGGCCAGGCTGCGGAAATCGCCGCGCGCCAGCCCAACATCCTCGTGCTCTACGCCGACGACCTCGGCTACGGCGACCTGCGTTGCTACAACCCATCCTCGAAGATTCCCACACCCCACCTCGATCGCCTCGCCGCGACGGGGATGCGATTCACCGATGGTCACAGTTCGTCGGGCATCTGCACGCCGAGCCGCTACGCGCTCCTGACCGGACGTCATCACTGGCGCGACTTCCACGACATTGTCGACGCCTACGACCCGTCGGTGTTCAAGTCGGAACGGCTCACGCTCCCTGAAATGCTGCGGGCCGGCGGCTACGCGACCGCCGCGATCGGCAAATGGCATCTCGGCTGGGGCTGGGACTCCATCCGGAAGCCCGCCGCCCGACCTCGCACCGAGGGCAAACGGCCCGTCTGGGGTCCGGAGGCTTTCGACTGGTCACGTCGGATTCCCGACGGCCCTCTCGCCCACGGCTTCGACCGCTACTTCGGCGACGACGTCATCAACTTCCCGCCCTACTGCTGGATCGAGGACGACCGCGTCGTGGTGCCGCCGGATACGATGC
>JBIIOL010000201.1:0-6158 GCA_044336965.1 Pirellulales bacterium
CCTACGCACTGGCGGGACTGCTCAAGGGACGCAAGGCGAGTTCCGAGGCGGCGCTGAAATACGCGGTGTATGGAGCGGGTGCGGCGGGCGTCATGCTCTACGGCATCAGCCTGCTCGGCGGTCTGCTGGGCACCTGCCACCTGCCGAGCATGGCGGTGGAACTCACGCGGGTCGTCGATGCCGGGACGGCCAGTGGAAGCGTGATGGTGCTGGCGCTCGGTGGGCTGATGCTGGCGGTCGGCCTGGCCTTCAAACTGTCGGCGGTGCCGTTCCACTTCTGGTGCCCTGACGTGTTCGAGGGCGCGGCTGCCGAAATCGGCGGTTTCCTTTCCGTCGCGAGCAAGGCGGCAGCCGTGGCACTGTTGCTGCGTGTCTGTTTTGGTCTGGGCGTGCCCGTGACCGGGAGCGACGCCGCGGTTGCCATCGGTGCAAACCTCGCCGATCCGGGGTTGGCCGGGTTGGGGTCGACCCGGCACTTCATCGTCTACCTCGTCGGTCTGATGGCCGCTGTCACCTGCACGCTCGGCAACCTTGCCGCCTACGGGCAGACCAACATGAAACGCCTGCTGGCCTACTCGACCATCGCCCACGCCGGCTACCTGATGATGGCTGTGGCGGCGGCCGTGGCGCTCGTGGGCGTCAATTCGGCCGGGGCGAGGGATGCTGTCAGCGGGGTGGCGTTTTACCTCGGCACCTACGTGTTCATGAACCTGGCTGCTTTCGCCATCGTGGCGTTCCTCCGCAACCAGCTCCGCAGCGAGGAGATCGAGTCGTATGCCGGCCTCGTGCGTTCCAGCCCGGGGATCGTCGTCGCCACGGCCGTCGTACTCGTGAGCCTGATCGGCCTGCCACCATTGGCGGGATTCGTGGCGAAGTTCCTCGTGTTCTCCTCGCTCGTGCAGGCGATCACCTTAGGGGCCGAAAGGCCACTGATGCTCGTGCTGCTCGTGGTGGGCGGACTCAACACGGTGATCAGCCTCTTCTACTACCTGCGTGTGCTCAAGGTCATGACGTTCGACCCGCCGCCGGCCGACCGGGCCGGTGGAGAGTTGTCGCTGGTGTCGCTGCCGGGGGCGGTCATCACGGCGCTCGCCGTGCCTGTCGTGGTGCTCGGCGTGTTCTGGTCGGGTCTTTATGCCTGCGCACAACTGGCGGGTGCCTTCGCATCCTGACCGGAATCCTCATCATGCCATCCCTCGATCCCCTCTGCCGCCTCCTCGACGTGCTTCAGCCGTCACTCGCCATGTATCTGGCCGACTCCGGAATCTGGAGCTATCCAGGCAGGGAGTCGATCAAACTCGCCATCGCCGACCTGGTGGGCGATCAACGCAGCCTTGTGGAGCGCGCCGCAGTGGCGCTCGAAAGCCGCGGCATCGCGGCATCAACCCCCGTCTATCCGATCGGTTTCACCGGCTGCCATGATGTCGACATGCGGTCGCTCCTTCCGCGGGTGGTCGCCGGCCTGCGGGGCCAGGTCGCCGCGGTCGATGCGATCATCGCGTCGACCGGCGACGACACGGTGGCGGCCGAATTGGCGAAGGAGTCGCGAGCCACGGCGCTGAGCCACATCGACGTGCTGGAGCAGGTGGCCTCGTCGGCCTCCTGAGACGGCGGTTCGACCGGATGGCCGGTGTGCTTCGGGCCTCCATCTCATGGAATACTTCGACAGCCACTGCCACCTCGACCCCATGCGCTACGGGGACGATCTACCGCAGGTGATCGCCCGTGCTCGGGCAGCGGGTGTCGTCGGCATGACGGTGATCGGCACGCGGGCTTCCGACAGCGAGGCAGCGGCGGATTTGGCGGCCCGCGAAACGGGCCTGGCGGCCGCCGCGGGCATTCATCCGAATGACGTGGCAAGCCTCGAACCCGACGAATGGGATCGCATCACGCGGCTCGTCGTTTCTGGACGGGTGGCGGCGATCGGCGAGACGGGCCTCGACTGGTACCGCGACTCCGCGCCACGCGACGTGCAACGGGACTTTTTCGACCGCCACATCCGATTGGCCCAGAGCCTCGGGCTGCCGTTGGTGGTGCACACCCGCGACAGTATCCGCGACACGCTCGACACGCTGCGTGAGTCGCTGGCCCGCGGGCCGCTGACCGCGGTGCTTCACGCCTTCACCGGCACACTCGCGGAGGCCGAGGAGGCCGTGTCGCTCGGCTGCTGGCTCGGATTCGCGGGCATGGTGACCTTTCGATCCGCCGCGAATCTGCGGGAAGTGGCCGCGGTTGTGCCGGCCGATCGACTGCTGATTGAGACGGACAGCCCCTTCCTCTCACCGGAGCCCCTGCGCGGTCGGCGAAACGAGCCGTCCCATGTCGTGCACACGGCCCGTTGCCTCGCGATCGCTCGCGGCGTCCCGCTCGAGCAGTTGGCGGCGGAGACCACTGCCAACGCGCGGCGGGTGTTTCTCCGCCGTTGACGACGGTAGCATGGCATGGGTTGCCCTTTGTGTTCACGCCCCCAGCGTTCACGCCCTGCCAGGAGACAAGTCCATGGTTCGCACCCCCAGCACGATGCTGCCGCTCGGGACGATCGCGCCCGATTTTGAACTGCCAAACGTCGACGGCACCATGGTGCGGCTGGCGGACGCGGCCGGCCCGAGGGGCACGGTGGTGATGTTCATCTGCAACCACTGCCCATTCGTGAAGCACGTGGCCGACCAACTGGCGGCTGTTGGGCGGGACTGTCTGCCACGGGGCGTCGGCGTCGTGGCGATCAGTTCGAACGACGTCGCCACCCATCCGGCCGATTCTCCGGAGCAGATGGTGCGGGAGGCCGAGGAGCGGGGCTATCCCTTTCCGTACCTCTACGATGAGACGCAGGAGGTGGCGAAGGACTACCACGCCGCATGCACGCCGGACTTCTACCTGTTCGACGGGGATCGGAAGCTGGTCTACCGCGGCCAACTCGACCCCAGTCGGCCCGGCAGCGACATCCCTGTGACCGGCAGCGATCTCAGAGGGGCGATCGACTCGCTGCTCGCCGGGCGGCCGCATGTCACTGACCAGAAGCCCAGCATCGGCTGCAACATCAAGTGGAAGGCCGGCCACGAGCCTCCCTACTTTCACGTCTGATGCCGGTTCCAGCACCGAGCAGCCAAGGATGGATTCGCCTACCGTCGCGGGCCTTCCGGTGGGCGTGCCTGGCCGTTGTTGCCGCGGCCGGCGAACTTGCTGATGTCCTGGGTGTCGCCGGGTTCGAGTCGTGAGGCCCGCAGGTTTTCCCGCTGGATCGCCTCGTAGACCTCCTGCCGGTGCACGGGAATCTCGGTAGGAGCGTTGATGCCCAGCCGGACCTTGTCTCCCCGGATGTCCACGATCGTGACAACGATGCTGTCGCCGATCATGATGCTTTCGTCACGTTGTCTGGAGAGCACGAGCATCGCTGGTTCCTTCCTGATCCTTTCGTATGACCGACGGTCCTGTGTCGGTGGCTACAAAGATTATGCACTCTTTTTGAGTGGCGGTCGTTGGGATGAGAGTTCGTACTGCATCGAAAGTTCGCCGGAGGCAACGACCTGACGGCCCGTACGGGCTTCAAGGTTGATGACGATCGGCGCTTTGAGATTGAGGGTGAGGCCTGTGGCGGTTTTTCCGACGACGACCACCACCTGCGCCAGCCGCATGTCGGCCAACGCCAGGGGGGTGAGTTCGCTGCGTGGAATCCGGACCTGGTAATCGGGGACGAAGCGACGCGGGCTGACGACGGCCAGCGCGACATCGCCACGTGTGGTGCTCTGCAACCATCCGAGGGCGTCGTTGTCGGAGTCGGCGAGCAACGCCCAGTCGCGGCAGTCCTCGAGTCCCGGCAGGCCGCTCGGGAAGTGGAGGATGTCGGCCGCATCGACGTCGATCCGCCCAAATCTGTTGGTCGTAATCCGCATGGGTGGCACTCCTTCGCCTCGAACGCATCGAAACAACGCCGGCGGCCACTCTGCCTGCCGACTTTTGCCCGACTTTCACTCGCACCCTAGAGATCGGCAGTCGGGGCGGTTGGGGTTGAACAAATAGGCTTGGATAAAAAAGAAGGGTGCAGAAGACATTGCTGGCAAAGGGCTTGAGGGCGATTACGTCGCCATGCGGGCCTGGGCAAGCCCGGTTGCGTATTCGATAAATCTGTCACAATCAGTCGGCAGGACGGTGCACGTCCGGCTGCCGATTCTTGGATTCACGTGGAGACAGATGATGCGTCGCGCGTTTCAACTTGCCGCCCTCGGACTGCTGGTTGCCTCAGGTTGTCTGTCTGGCAGCTACGACGAAGATTTTCGCGGCAGTCTGCAACGCTACCGCCAGGACGGCGAGTTTCAGCGACTGCAACCGACGCCGCACGTGCTTGCCGATCAGCGAGTGTCGCTCCGCGTTCCCAAGCTCTTTCAGACGGAGGACCCAGTCGGGGACAAGGAGCGGTCCAAGCCGCCTTTTCTTCAGGATTTTCCTGGATTTCGCATGGCGTTTGAGTCGCTGCTTCCGGCTGACGGCTGTCAGCTGCCCGTTGTGCTTTCCGTGGGCGCGTTGACCGACAAGGAGAGCGGCCTCGACGATCTCAAGAAGAGAATCCTCAACCAGGTGCAGAAGGAGGCGTCGTTTGCGAAGCAGGCCTGGGCCACGGTGGAAGGCCAGCCGGATGTCGGCGGCAAATTGGCCTGGTCGGTGTTGAAGCTTGGGGGGCCGCAGCCCTTCGATCGAGTGAACAACGGCAGCAACGAGAGGAAGAACACCGAGGGGGAGACGCAGGTCTGGGTCGCGTCGGACCCCGATACCAAGGTGGCCGCCGTGCTGGTGTGGCGCGTGCCCCAGGAACTGGCCGCGACCGTGCCGCTGGGCGAACTGGCTGCGTTGGTGGCCCGCACAGTCGAATTCAAGTCGCCGGCGGAACCCGCTCCTGCGGCCGCTCCGCCGGACGCGGCGCCCGCCGGCCAGTAAGTCGGGCATTAAATTCGGCCGGGGTGGCCCTCATTGCCACATCGGCTGAGCGGCCCAGGAAGCCAGCGGCGCCAGGATCAGCAGCGGTGCCCAGGCGCCGAGCGAGGGGCTGACCACGTAGGCCGTGGCCAGGGCGTGCCACCCGAAGATCACGAGAAAAAAGCCCACCGCCGACAGCACGCACAGGCCGACTGCGACAAAGATGCCCCGGCGATTGGGGCCGACCACGAGCGGGATGCCGAGCAACGCCAGCGACATGTCGAGCATCGGCGAGACGAGCCTCGAATGGACCCGCAGGGGAATCTCCGCGCCGACGCCCAGACTGGGGTTGGCGACAGCGCGGACGAGTTCGATGGTCGACGAATACTGGCTCCAGTTGGCCGACCCGATCAGCTGCTCGAAGGTCACTGCGCTCGTCACGAAGCACTGCCCCGGGGAGAGCCAGTCCGCGGCGGACCGGGTGAACACCACCGTCCGCCCGCCACTCTTCAGAGGCTCGAGCCTATCGATGTCGGCGGGCTCGCGAACCTGACGCAGCAGGTATCCCGCTGGGTGGGTCGCATCAGCCGGCTTCCAGTGGGCCTCCGCGGCGTCGATCTGGGGGCCGTATTCGGAGAGCGATGGGGGCATGAGGAGGCTCGGCTTTTCGATGCGATACGTCGCAGACTGGGCCGATCGGCCACGAAACAGGATCTCCGTCTCGTGGTCATAGCGGGCATCGAACGGGTGCGCGGCGTCACCGCGGAGATCCTGGGCGTTGCGTGAGAGGTTTTGGCGTATCTGCGGCAGCACGAGTTCCCGGTTGGCCATGGCCAGCAGGCTGACGACGGCCGCGAAGATCAGTGTCGGACGGGCGATGCGCCAGCGGGTCACCCCGGCCGCGAGCAACGCCGTGAGTTCGTTATGCCTTTCCAGCCACGACAGGGCGAACATCGCGCTGGCCAGAGTGATCACCGGACTCGTGGCATCGAAAAACGATATCAGCCGGTAGCCGTAGTAGGCCCCCAGCACCCGCGCCAGGCCGCCCGCCTCCGGGGCGTGGGCGATGAATTCCTCGATGTTCGTGAAGGCGTCGACCACGAACGTGAGCCCGGCCAGGCTCACGAACACGATCATGAACGCATGCAGCTGGGCTCTGGCGATGTAGCGGTCGATGAGCATGAACGCTTGACGGATTGAGACCGTGGCGGACGATTGACCGGAGAGCCAGATGCGGGCGTTTCCGGCTG
>JBIIOL010000365.1:0-4190 GCA_044336965.1 Pirellulales bacterium
CGTCGCCGGACGTTCGCTACGGGCATCCTGCCCTTCGCTCACTCGATGCTGACTGCGCTCCGGCATCCTGCCTGCGCTGGTCAGCAACGCCGGCTCTCGGGACATGGGCAGCCCCTCACGGATTCCGCAATCGGCACCCAAACCTTCTGATGCTGAGGAGCCGGTCGGAGGCACGCGCAGGAGCCGGTGAATTCTGCGACTCACGAGCGATGCACGATTCGTCCAAGAGCATCCTGTAGCAGAATCCGCCGGCGACGAGCATGCCGCAGCCGGCGAACCATTGCGGGTGACTTCATTCCCTACGATCTCGCATCACCAAACCGGCGTCTGCGATTCAGCCCGCTTTGCCGAGGGCGGCCTCGATCGCGGTTTTGAGCGTGGCGTCGTCGGGAGCCACACCCGACTTGTAGCGGCCCACGACCTTGCCGTCGCGGCCGATCAGGAACTTCTCGAAGTTCCAACCCACCTCGCCCTTGGGATCGGCCGACTCGATGAGCGCCTGGTAGAGCGGCGCCTTGCCTGCCCCCTTGACGACGATCTTCGAGAACATGTCGAACGTCACGCCATACTTCGACGAGCAAAACGTGGCGATCTCGGCGTCGGTGCCGGGCTCCTGGGCGCCAAACTCGTTGGCGGGAAATCCCAGAACGACCAGCCCCTTGTCCTTGTAGGCGTCGTAGAGTTTTTGCAGGCCGGCATACTGGCCGGTGTAGCCGCAGCGGCTGGCGACGTTGACGATCAGCACGACCTTGCCCTTGTAGCTGGCGAGGTCGACCTCTGTGCCGTCGATCTTCTTGACCTTGCCCGTCAGCGGCGACCCCTGGTCGGCCAGGGCTGAAGTCGAGAGCAGGGCTCCGACGGCGAGGGCCACGATCAGCGTCACGAGAGTCTTCGTCAGCATCGGATGGTCTCCAAAACGGTGGGATGCAGGATGGCGGGATTCATCGACAACAACGCCTTCAGATTAGAGGACGTTGCCGCAAGAAGTCAAAACGGTCGAGTGCAGCCCTACGGTGGTCAGCCGGGGCCGGCCGCCAGCACGTCTGGGCCCGCCTGCTCGGCGTAGCTCGCGAAATTCTCGCGAAACTTCGCCGCCAGGCCGCGGGCCGCCTCGGCCCACGCGGCCTCGTCGCTCCAGGCCCGCCAGGGCTCGAGGACGTTGCCATCGACGCCCGGCACCCGTGTCACCGCGTCGAGTCCGAAGACCGGATCACGGGCCACCGGTGCCGTGGCCAGACTGCCGGAATGGATGCCGTCGATGATCCGTCGCGTCACCGCCAGATCGATCCGCCGGCCCTGGCCGTAGCCGCCACCGGTCCAGCCCGTGTTCACCATCCACGCCTGCGCACCGTGCCGGGCGAGTTTCTCCGCCAGCAGTCGGGCGTAGACCGCGGGATGCCTCACCAGAAACGCGGCGCTGAAGCAGGCGGAGAAGGTCGCCTGTGGCTCGAGGATGCCCACCTCCGTGCCAGCCACGCGGGCCGTGTAGCCGGAGAGGAAGTGATACATCGCCTGTTCCCTGGAGAGTCGGCTCACCGGCGGCAGCACGCCCGAGGCATCGCACGTCAGGAAGATGACGTTCCGCGGATGTCCGGCCACGCAGGGCACCTTGGCGTTGGCGATATATTCGATCGGATAGGCCGCACGGGTGTTTTCCGTGATGGCGCTCGACGCGAAGTCGACCTCTCGCGTGGCCTTGTCGTAGACCACGTTCTCGAGCACCGTGCCGAAGCGGATCGCGTCGTAGATCTCCGGCTCCTTCGCCGCCGAGAGATGAATGCACTTCGCGTAGCATCCCCCTTCGATGTTGAAGATTCCGTCATCGCCCCAGCCATGTTCGTCGTCACCGATCAGCCGGCGCGCCGGGTCGGCCGAGAGCGTCGTCTTGCCCGTGCCCGAGAGTCCGAAGAAGAGCGACACGTCGTTCCCATCGCCTTCACCCCGAAACTCCTGCGGAGCCTCGTTGGCCGAACAGTGCATGGAGAGCACGCCCCGTCCGGGGAGCATCCAGTGCATGATCGTGAACACGCCCTTCTTCATCTCGCCGGCGTATTCCGTGCCCAGGATCACCTGTTCGCGGCGTTCGAGCGACAGGTCGATGCTCGTGCGGCTGGTCATCTGCGACGTCAGCGGGTTGGCGGGGAACTGCCCGGCGTTGTAGATCACGTAGTCGGGCGTGCCGAACTGGTCGAGTTCGTCGAGCGTGGGCCGGATCAGCATGTTGTGCATGAAGAGCGCGTGGTAGGCACGGCTGCAGAGCACGCGCACCTTCAGCCTGCAGGAGGGATCCCAGCCGGCGTAGCCATCGCACACGTAGATCTGGTCACGCGTGTTGAGGTAGTCGATGGCCCGCTGGCGGTTCAGCAGGAAGGTGTGGTCATCGATGGGATGGTTGACCGGCCCCCACCAGACATCCGCCTCCGACTCCCCCCCGCGAACGACGTGCTTGTCCTTGGGGCTGCGGCCTGTTTTGACGCCCGAGAGGATGGCGATCGCGCCACTGGCCATGATGGCCGCGTGTTCCCGGGTGACCGCGTCCTCATAGAGGCGTGCCGGCGGAGCGTTGCGGACCACGACGGGCACGTTGATTTCATGCGCCGACAGATCGACGTGGAGAGGCATCGGTGGCTCCTGGCGGGGCTGGTGACGCGGGAGGAGGAACGGCGGCCGGGGCCGCCGATGGCCGCAGAAAGGGACGCTGCGTGGGAGCTCCGGTCAGTGCCGCCGGCAACCACGACGGACCGATCGCCAGGCAGGTCGCGGCCACGAGCAATCCGCAGCCCAGGCAGGCGAACAGCGGCCCCCACGGGCTGCGCCGCACCCGCAGCCCACGCACGGCCCGGCGGAGCCGCCTGGTGAACTCGCCCCATCCCTCAGCAGACGACCGTTCCCCGACATTGACGATGCTCACGGTGCGCAGGGCTCCGTTGCCCTCGATGTGCAGTTGAAAGCCGCGGTCCGGCAGGGCCGCGCTTTCGCCAGCCCAGCGGGCCTTCGGATCGAGCGACGAGACGACCTCGGCCACCAGCGGTCGAAACTGTTCCACGGTGATGTTGTAGACCACCATCCTCGGCCGCGAGACGAGCACGCACACCGCTACGCACAGGGCGAACAGAAACGCCAGCACGGGCCAACTCCACGGCGAGCCTCCGGTCACCGGCACCAGCAGCGCCAATGGCCCCACCACCGCCAGCCCCGACACGGCCGCAGCCAGCATCACCCCATCGAAGACACCCGACACGGCCAACGGCCTTCGACGCAGGTGCGCCCAAGCGAGCATCAGGAGATAGCAGCCCAGCGGCAGGAAGGCGATCCAAGGGGCTGGCATGGCGGGCGATGAGGTCATGTCACTTCAGTGGTGCACTTCCAGAGATTCTTGATCTCCATTCCTTGATGATCTCAATTCTCGGATCTCGATTCTCGCTATTGGGCCAGCGCCATCCAGGCCAGCAGCAGCAGCCACGCCACCTCGATCGCGGCCGCCACCACAAAGACCCACGGCCAATCAGACCGCGTCGGGAACCACGAACGCGAGGTCGCGGGAGAACGCGTCGCCGAAGGTGTAGACATCATGGAAATCCTCCCGCTTGTCGCGCCGCGTTTTTCGCATCTGGCCGATCTCGATCATGCTGAACACGATCTCACCGAAATCACCCGTGTTGTGCACGCCCCAGCTGCCCAGCACCGTGGGGGCCATGAAGCCATACTGCTGGAGGGCATACTGCCGAGCCGCCTCGCAGAGTTCCTGGCCGCTGACGTGCCGCTCGGCCTGACGCCGCCGCGAGCGGCCCTTGCCCCGGCCCGGGGCCCGAGGCCCCGCATCCGCCGACTGCCCCGCAGACGCCTCCAGATCCTCGGCCGGAGGTTCGGCGCCCATACCGAGATTTTCCTGGCCGAACGCCAGGGCCTCCAGCACGAACAGGTAGGCATCCAGTTTGTAGCGGTGGTCCTGCTGAAGAAGCTGGGCCAACGGATGAGCGGGATCGACGTGCGGCATCACATCCTCGAAACAACGCGGCTGACGATATGAGGCCGCAGTATAGCAGCCCAGGCTCGCCCCCGCCGGCGCCGGGAATCAGCCGCCGGGACGAAGCTGTGGCGCGATGCCGCCCGCCGCCGGAGGCGGGGACTGCGGGCCAGCCGAGACGTCGTCGAGGATGAACTTGTAGCCGAGCGGCGTGACGGGCTTG
>JBIIOL010000202.1:0-6138 GCA_044336965.1 Pirellulales bacterium
GAAACAAACTCCAGAAACTCCCGCACGCCTTTCCGGGAATAGATCGTGGTGTCGAGGTCGGCCGTGGCCAGACGCTGCTGCATGCCCAGTCGATACGCGTCGTCATTTGCCAGTCGGACGGCCTTCTGGACGTAGTCCTCATCCGATGCGGCGATGAGTTCGTCGAGCCCGAGGGATCGGGCCATCGCGGGGCCAATGCGATTGAACCACCGGCCGCCCTCCCGCAGCACGACCGGCTTCCGGAGATAGAAGTTGTCGGAGACCGTGTTGCACCCGCCGAACGGAAACATGTCGAGCGCGAAATCGGCCTCCTCCATCATCGCCATGTAGGCCTCGTATTCGAGGTATGGCACGATCTCGACCCGACATCGTCCCACCGCCCGCTCGATGTCGCCGACGAAGGCCGCGAGCCCCTTCATCCGCAGCGGTGCGGTGCTCGAAAATATCCGGAGCCGCATCGGCCGCATGCTCTGCGCGGCGATCGCACCGACGGCGGCCAGCACGCGGGGAGAGATCTTGGGGCCGCTCCAAGCCGCGTTGACGATCAATTCGGGCGCTGTCACGACCCGTCCGGACGGCTGATACGTCGGTCGATCGTGGATGACGCCATATCCGGGGAGAAGCACGGGTCGCTCCGAATAGTTGTGTTCGGCCAGCAGTTGCGGTTCGACGTCCTGGCCGCTCACAAAGTAGTCCATCACACCTCCGAACGTGCTGACGGAGTGCCCCACCATCGCGATCTGCACCGGTGCCAGCCGCTGGTTGGCCAGAATGATCGAGGGCAGATTCATGCCGACGTCGGTGAAGAGCGCCACGGCGAAGCCCTTGCTTTCAAGGACCCCCGTGTCGAGGTAGCCGTCCTGCACTGGCACCTGCACGACCTCGTCAAAGCTCGTCACATCCAGCTCATCTGCAGGCCTCAGCGAATGCACGAGCGTGAGGTGATATCGACCAGACTCTTTCAGTGCCTGGACGAACGCATTGAGTGTTCGATGCACCGAATGGCCCGGGAACCAGTTGTCGCTCAGCACCGCGATCTTTCCCAGTTGCGGGCCGCGTCGAAAGTCGATCGGAAGATGCCGCTGGATCGCCCCGTTGATCAGCGTCTTCGCTCGCCGCTCCTCGTCGCCGCCGAGATAGGAGCAGCCCCAATACATCTCCTGCATGTCGGGGGCGGGGAGAAGGCGATGGTCCGCCTGTGCGAGGAATCGCGACAGGTTGCGGTTGACGACCGGGCTGCAGTTGCCCGAATGCACGATAAACCAGGTCTGAAACAACCACTGGCTGACGAGCAATGGATCCATCACCAGCGCATCGGCAACGTCGAGCACCACTTCGTTCCTGGCGGAGTAGAGAACGAGCGTTTTCAAGAGCCACTGGGGCTGTGAGGCGACGACTCTCAGAAAGGGGTCGGTGGTGCCGCCGAGATGCCCGGCAAAAACGTTGCTGATGAGCACGTTGAACCGCAGCAGGGCAAATGCCAGCCGCTCCGGAACCGCAAACGTGGGCTGTACGAACGCCGCCACGACTGTCAGCATCGCGCGGCCGATCAGCTGCCGCTCCGCCTGCTCCAGCCCGTCGCACGGCAGGGCATCAAGGCCGCCGAGAATGGCGACCATCGTGTCGCCGGCCGTGTCGCTGTCGTGTTCGGCCAGCGCGTGGTGAAGACGCTGCAGCCAGGCGTCGATGTCGCCTGAAGTCGATCGCTCGACCACGGCTGGATCTGCCGGCTGAGAGCCGTCGCCCGCCTTCAGATCGACCATTTCCGCCGACAACCGGGGCACGGAGAGTTCACTCACGGGATCCACCAGCAGCGTCTCCTCGGCGGGTGGCTTCTTCAGGTCTGCCCTCTGCCGAATACAGATACGGGTTCATGGCGGGGTCGTTGTACATCTTCATCTGCCGAAAGACCCGCAGCGGCCGTCTGCCCCGAAAAATATCGCCCAGCAGTTCGTCCAGGGACTCGATGAGATGGGCCCGCTGACTGTCGAGCACTTCCATGCGGGCAGCCGCTTGGGCCCGGTGATCGGGAGTGGCCGATTCGCGGTGGGCCTGTTCCCGCATGTGATAGCGACGCAGTTCGAGAATCGAAAGCCTGTCGATGGCTGCGCCGGGCGTTTCCGTGGCTGCCGGCGCAGCGGAATCCGCGCAGGCGGCACGCAGGGAAATGAGATCGACGAGTTGTCCGTCGACGCGCTCGATGAGATCGTTTCGGGACTGGTTGTAGCGGTCGATCGCCCGCTTCACCGCGGCGATTGTCTGGTCGGTGGCCGCCGGGGCACGAGCGGAGTCTTCCTCGTGCCAGAGCCGGTAGTTGACGCAGTGCAACTCCTCGATCGTGCCGCGAATGCCGTTTTCGGTGACCAGGGGCTCCTCGCTGTGCCAGCGTGAGACGAGTTGACCAAACCAATCGGCCAAAGCTCCGGCGGCGACTGGTGGCGGCGGGGGGCAGTCTTCCGGCATCGCCGCGGCCGTCGTGCGGTGCAGAAACGGTGGGGTGGTCATGGTGCTGGTTGGCTCGCGGCCGGGAGGGTCCGGCCGATTTTGATGGACGGGGCATCGATCGGCAAGCACGCGTTCGGAGGGCCTCGCCAATCTTGTGATGACTGATACGACCCGATTGCCCGGCAGGACCGCTGTTTTGGGGCCAATTGCTACGCCGCGGTTTTTCGGCTTTTCTCAGCTGGAATCGGAGTTCATCGGGTGGAACGGACGATAGGCGAATGGGGAGCGGGATCGGCGGGGGCATGGAGGCCTCACGCACAGACGGACCGAACGGCGACAGGAGGTTGCTGCGTAACGTCCAGGGACTCTTTGCGAATGCTCACGGCATGTCTGCGACGTCGTAACACCCGACGGGGACTGCGTGGGTGGTGCTTGAGTGTGCCTGCCACCATGCTGGTCGTGTTCGCGCAGGCGGCGTGGTGCCCACAGGAGGCGGTTGCCCAGACAAGCACCCCAACGCTGTGGAGCTTTCTGGGCATCAAGTCCGACGAGGAGTCGACCAACCCTGCCATTAAGGCTGCGGCCAAGGCGAAGGCCGCGAAGCACAAGATCTGCAAGAAAAAGGCCGCCATCAAGTATCTCGCCGGCCTCGGCTGCTCGGCAGAGCATCCCGAGGTAGCGCCTGCCCTGATCGCGGCGATGAGCGATCCGGATGAGCCTGTTCGGTACGAGGCGGTCAAAGCGGTGTACCAAACGGCCGGCATGTGTCAGTCGCGAAAACAGGCAAAAGCGCTGAGTAAGGGAATATCCTTCTCCGAGCAGTGCGGTGACCTGAAAAAAAAGGTCGAGAAGGAATTCTGCGATACGCTCGACCGGCTCTGCGGCAAAGCGCCGCCGAAGGTGCACAAGCACAAGCTCAAAGACCATTTCAAAAAGATGATCGGCCAGGAAGAGTGCGAAGAGCCGTGGAAGCAGGATTGCCCGAAAGGCCTTGGGCCCGGCCCCTGCTGCAGCGACGACATGCGGGCGAAGTTGCTCAAGGTCGCCTATGGCCGCGACGACAAAGGCTGCTTTGTGGAGTCGAGCGTGCGAGTGCGTGACATGGCCGAGAGGGCCCTGAAGGCCTGTGCAGCCTGCAACGGCGGCTGCGAGGGCTGCGGGCAAAACTGTACGGAAGAGGGCTTTGGTGACGGGTTTGACGTGGTAAGGGAGATGGCTCCCGAGGATCCTCGCGAAATGCGGCCCACGGAAAGCCTCGATGGCTGTCAGGACCGTGTGGTCGTGCCGCTGCCCCAATCCTGGCAGGACCGGCCGGTCATGCCGTCACCGGAGTCGATTCCCACTCCGACTCCGGCGACGTCCGAGTCTCCAACGCCTGCCCTCGAATTCATTCCGCCGCCGGCTCCGGAGCCAGCGCCGCTCAAGAGCGTTTTGGTGCCGTCGCCGCAGGAGCGTCGGGATCGTGCTCCAGCCATGACGCCTCGTCCAGTGGGCCCGGGGATGGCCACAGCCCGCCAGCCGCAACCCGGCGAGCCGCTCTGGAGATGCGCCGAGCCGCGAGCCTTTCTCGCAGACAACGCCTGCACGGATGACGCGTTTCTGCCGTATTTTGAACGGGCCGGCCTCGTCGAATCGGCCAGGTCGATGGCCGGTACGTCTGTGCTTGCCAGCAACTGGTTCGCTCCACTGGACAAGACCGGAGTCCGGATGCGGTCGTGGGCCTCGAATCCCGCCAACCTGCGATGATCACCATTGGAATTCCGGATCCGGTCGGCAATTGACGGCAAGCCCTGGCCGCGACTGCCCTGACTTTTCCCCTGGAGAGTGGGGCGACGTCAGTTCCGTACACGCACCACGGCCTTGCCGTCGGCCGGCCGCAGGGCCATCTGGTTCATCGTCTCCGAGTGCGTGACCGGCCGGCCGCGGATCCGGCTGAACGCGTCGGCGAAATCCTTCGGCTTCGTCCGCAATCGGGCATGCAGGGCAGCGTAGCGGTCGCAGATCTCGCAGTCATCGCCCTGATAGTCCGCGCCGTTGTGATGCCGGTGGGTTGCACGGACGAAGTGGTTCGTCTGGATCAGGGGCTTTCCCGGGGCGGCTCGCCGTTTCAGGAAGGAATTGGCCGTGCTCTCGATCACGACCTGCTCGGTGGGCTTGGTGCCCACGGCGTGCGCGAAAAAGGATGTCATGGTCTGGTATTCCATGATGTTTCGGACGAGCGACGGAAAGGTCATCGATGTGTCGCAGGCAGCGCGGAGGCGATGCATCGCAGGCCACTGGAGCGCCTGCGGACGGCCGGCCGCGGGAGCCTGGTTGAGCGTCACGGCCCAAGCCCCCGCACGCATCGCCGAGAGCACACCCACGCACCCCAGGGGCGCGATGTTGATGTAGCTGTGACGACCCCTGTGAAGGCGGGTCATGACCGTGTAGCGACCGGTCGATTCAGGCATGGACCAGTCCATGTTGCGGACGAGAATGGGCGCGTTCTCAACCGTGACGCTGAAGCTGGAACAAGCCCCGGAGAGCCCCTCGCGGCCAACGGTGAGATCGTAGGTGAGATTCGCGAGGAACAACTTGCTCTCGGGAAGCCCGCTCGCAGCCGCAAGTCCGCGGATCTCCGCCTGGTAGTCCTCGCCGAACGACCTGGCGATGGTCGAGGCGAGTTTGCCAGTCACGCGTGCCGCTCCGCTCGTGAGCGGCCGGACGAGGTTGGCGGTCGTCGACTTCACGAAGTCGGGCACCCACGACGGCGCAGCGGGCAGCACCGTGTCCACCAACTCGTGGGCCAGGGCTTCGATGTCGCGCAGGAAGCGGCCGAGTTTCGCCTTATTGCGGCGGCCGACTTCCTGCCAACGATCGTAGGGATCGGCGTCGAGATCGATGTCAAAGACGGGTCGCTTTGAGCGTGTGTAGTCGACGAGCGGCATGTGCCCTCCTACTTCACCTCGCCGCAGTCGGTGATCACCACCTTGGCGCTCGTCTTCCCGCTACCGGAACCCACCTTCTCGATCGCCTTGACGACGTCCATTCCTTCGACGACGTTTCCAAACACGACATGCTTGCCGTCGAGCCAAGGCGTGGGGACGGTGCAGAGGAAGAACTGTGAACCGTTGGTGTTGGGGCCGGCATTGGCCATGCTCAGCACGCCGGGACCGGTGTGCTTGAGCTGGAAATTCTCGTCCGCGAACTTCTCGCCATAGATCGATTTTCCGCCGGTGCCGTTGTGGTTGGTGAAGTCGCCGCCCTGACACATGAACTCGGTGATCACGCGGTGGAACGACGAGCCCTTGTAGCCGAATCCCTTCTCGCCGGTGCACAGGGCGCGGAAGTTCTCCGCCGTCTTCGGTACCACGTCGGCACGGAGTTCGATGACCACGCGGCCCGCCGGCTTATCGCCGATGCTGATGTCCATGAAGCAACGCGGGTTTTTAGTGTCGGCAGCGGTCACGTTCGATCCTCCAAATGCAAGGTATGTCAGGGCAGGGACGGCAACGACCATCGACAGGATGGTGCGTCGGTCGAGCATGCGGGTGCGGTGGAGCATGATGAGATCATTCCGGAAGTTGGGTTGCAGGACGCGTGGCAACGGTCTCTGGGCAGACAGTTCCAGAGCGTCCGCGGAAGTCAATCGCCGGCGGAGGATTATGGGCAAATCCCCCGCCGGCGACAAGTGCAGCCGTTTTATCCGGTTCA
>JBIIOL010000008.1:0-19703 GCA_044336965.1 Pirellulales bacterium
GATCGATGTTTGCTGCATGGACGGCGTATTTTGTTTGCACGCCGAATCGCGGGGGGCGACCCGCGTCGTGGGCGTGGATCGCGCGCCACGAGACATCCTGGCGCGGCTGAAGCAGGCATGCAATTCGAGTGCTGAATTCGTCTCGCACGGCATCTACGGTGCGGAGCAGGCGGTGAGTGGCAAGTTCGACGTCGTATTCTGCCTGCGGTGGCTCCAAATGGCGCGATACCCGCTGCTGCTGATCCGCACGCTGAGCCGGCTGATGAAGCAGGGCGGACGGCTCGTGCTCAACACCGACTATCTCGACTGCTATCCGGGCGTTCCACTCATCTACACACCTGTTGGCTCGGAAGCCCCGATCAATTCGTATAGTTGCACGTATTTCAACAAAGAAGGTCTGCTCAATGCCCTGTCCTGCTTTGGTTTTCACGACTTCGTGATCCACGCGGAGCTGGAGCAGGGCATCGACGAGTCCCGCGATTTTGCACGCATGCCCTTCCCAAAGCAGGGCGTTTTGCACGCTTCCGAGTCACTTACAGGCAATATCACACTGTCGTGCACGTGGTCTCCGGCCTCCGCTGACACGGATCCCAGATACGCATTGGATCGCGTCACCAGCCAGCTTCTGGTCGACTTTTGGGATCAACAGTTGCCGTCTGGAGGTGTTGTTACCTATCAAGTAGACGAAGAATTGCTGGCTCACCTCCGGGATCGCTTCCATGTGTTCTACGCGGAATCGAAGCGATTGACAGAGGAACTGAACACAGCGAGGGCCACCGTCCACGATCGAGATAGGGACCTAGAAGACACCCGCCGCGATGTGATCGAACGTACCGATGACCTCGTCGCCACGCGACAACTCCTTGCCGAACGCACCGGCGACTTGGCCGCCACGCGAAAGTCCTTAGCCGAATGCACCGACGACCTCGTTGCCACGCGGCAGATAGTGGTCGAACGCACCGACGACCTGGTTGCCACCCGGCGACTCCTGATCGATCGCACCGCCAGGCTCGAGCAGATGGTGGAGCGGGTCAAGGTGCTCTCGAAGGGATTAGCGGAAGCGAAGGCCCGCTGCGCTACAGCCGAGCCGTCGTCCGATTCGCCTGAAACCACGCCACCGACGCCTTGATTGCCTCCGCCAGCGGCGTGAACTGAAACTCCGGGTAACGGCTCATCAGCTTCTGGTTGGTCACGGTCCGCCGGTGCTGGCCGTCGGAGTAGCTCGTGTCGAACACGATCGGCTCTGCATAGCCAAACGCATCGGCCACATGCTGGGCGATCTGGCCGATGCTCACCTCCTGCTCTGGCCCCGGAGCCAGGATCAGCGGGTCGGCCTCGTCGTAGTGAAAAAAGGCCCAGAGGAAGAGCCTGGCGAGGTCTGGCGAATAGACGAACTGCCGCAGCGGCTTGCCGCTCCCCCAGACCACGAAGTCGGTGCCGTTCCGCATCGCCTCGTCACACTTGCGGATGAGCGACGGAATCACGTGGCTGTGCTCGGGAGAATAGTTATCGTGCGGGCCGAAGATGTTGGTCGGGGCCAGCGAGATGAAGTTGCAGCCATACTCCCTGCGGTAATACCGCGACTGCACGTCCACCATCCGCTTGGCATAGGCGTAGCCCTCGTTTGACGGATGCGGCGGACCCATGTGGACCACGGTCTCGTCGATCGGCAGGGCGATGTGCGGGCAGAGCGTCTGCTCGGGAAAGACGCAGGTCGAGAGGCACGACACCAGTTTCTCGACGCCAAACTCCCTGCAGCACTGCATGACGTGCATGTTCATCAGCAGGTTGTTCTCGAACATCTCCACGCCATGGGCGACGTTCTTGTAGAGGCCGCCGACATCGGCCGCGAGGTGGATCACGCCTGCGGGACGGACGCGCTCAAAGAGCGCCCTCGTGGCCGCCTTCTCGGTGAGATCACCGTCTTTGATGTCGATGAACTCGAAGCGATAGCCCGTGCGAGGCTCGTCGCCGACCACCTGCTCGACGGCGTGGCCCAGCATGCCCCGACCGCCCGTGACCATGATCGTTTTCATCGTTTCACTTTTCATTCCGAGACTTATGCTCGAACGATCTTCACCATCTCCATACGGTGCAGGCAGATGCCGAGCCGCCGGCTGTCGCCCGAACGGCCCATATCCCGCGGCGACGTCGCCCACGGCATGTCGAGCGCGAGCCGCCCGGGCGATTCGACGATGAACTCGAGCGGCCTGTCAGCACCCGCAGATCCACCAGCATACACGTGCTGCAAGAGAATCTGGTTTCCCATGCGGACGGTGAGCGTGCGATCGACAGCCGGCCCGGGATAAGGGGATGCCCCCAGCACGATTCTCCAGGGGCCGTCGGCGGCCTCCGGCAGCCGCAGCACCGCCGTGCTCCCGTCGCTCCAGACGCCATTCGCCTCAGGCTCCGACCAGCCACTGCCAAGCAGGGCCAACGCCGGCTCTCCCGCGGCGATCGCGAGGCTCAAGGCCCCACGCCGGCCGGCTTCCTCGGCATAGGCTCCGAGCAGGCGGTCAACGGTGCCAACGACTTGAAAACGCTGGCGGACAAGGCTGGCGAAATCGTCGCGAAACGCCTCGAATGCGTCGACCCCACCAGCGCGGGAATCGTAAAAGAGCCATCTGCCCTCGCGGGCATTCGTCAGCCGATCGAAGACGATATCGAACAGTTTGCCGTGCTCCTGCGGCGGGGATGCCGATATCGCAGCCCCGAGCATGCCGGCCCCCCACTCGAGCCACGTGAGCTGCCGGAAGGCGTCATTCGTCGAGCCCTCCCACTCGAGATGGGTCTCCGCGGAGTGCCCACGTTTGAAATAGAGCGTTCCGGGCACGCGATGCCACGGTCCCTGGGCCACGAGCGTCGCCAGCCAGACCTGATCTTCCAGCGGGCTGTCGTGCGGCGTGAGCCGAACAGGCCCCACCCGATCGAGAACCGCGGCCGGCACCAGCCCGAAAAACGGCGCGTAGTAGCCGCGTTCGATCTGCTGCAGCACCCGCTCCAGGGCAAAGCCGGCGAGTGACGGAGTCTCCACGCGGTCGATCCGCGTGCCGAACCACTGCACGTCGGAAAACACGCACGCCGCATCAGGCTCGCGGGCCGCATGGGCTACGAGACGCGACAAATACGACGTGGCCGCCAGGTCGTCCTGCTGCCAGAAGCAGAAAAAATCACCGTCGCAACGATCCATCAGCCAGTTGAGATTGCCGGCCCAGCCGAGCTGCTGCGGCTGCACGTACATCTCGAACCGCGGGTCGCGCAGAAACGGAACGCAGGCCTCCGCGGAGACCTGATCATCGCCATCGACCGAAAGAGAGACCCTGAAATCCGCATGATCCTGCCGCTGGATCGATCGGAGTGTTTCCTGAACGAAGTCCTGGCCCTTGTAGACCGGCACCGCGATGAAGACCCGCTGGCCGGTGCGTGCAGCCAGTTCCCTGACTGGCGGAGCCGAGAGCCGCTCGCGGGCGCGATTCCGCTGCCAGGCGATGAGGCCCTGCTCGAGCGACGGATCATCACTCCGCCGCGGCGGAGCGGGAGACGGCTCGGCCTCCGCCCCTGCCAGGCTGCGGAGTTCGTCCAGAAGCGACACGCATTCCGGGCTGGCCGCGGCCAAAAAGGCTGCGCGCTCGGTATCGGTGGTGCTCAGCAACGCGGGGTGGACCGTCGGCTTTGGGGGATCGAGCGTGATATTCAAATCGTTGCGGACCGCGTCGCAGATGGCCGCCGGATCGCGGATCACCTGGGCGAGTTCCCGCACCAGCACGCGGTCTGGGTGGGCGCGGGCGAAGTCACGGATCCGCGCGTTGTAATTCATCCACATCGTGAGGGCGAAGCGGGGATTCAGCGAGAACACCCGGTCACCACGTCGAAACAGCGAATCGACCACATCCCACGGCGGACGAAACACGAAGCAATAGCGGGCTTCCGGCACGAGCTCAGCCCAGAAGTTGAGGAAGAGCACCGATCGCGGATCCTTCCATCCCCAGGGCCGCAGCAGGCTGCGGCGAGCCTCCACGAGCTCGAGTGCCTGCTCACGAAAAGTGCCTGCCGGCTCGATGCGGACATCGCCGACAAAACCGTCATCAGCCATTCCGTGGGCGGAGAGCAGCCTTCGGTGAAAGTCCACGAAGCCGCGGTCCTCGAAGTAGCCACGAGGATTCCTCGGATCGGCCTCCAGCAGTTCGTCACCGAGAAAGAGCCCGGCGGATGCGAGCAACTCCGCGACACACGACGTGCCTGACCGATGCATGCCGGCCACGACGAGCACCGGAGATCGTGCGAACGCGATGGTGTCGGGCGGGAGTGACATCGTGGCGACAGACGTGCTGCCGGCAAAGGGGGGACAGACACACACCGCCATTGACCACCCCGTGGAACGGGTGCGGCCTCGCGATTCCGTAGCGCGCAACTGTCTGTGAAACCTAGTTCGCGGACCGTTCCAGTCAAGAAACTCCGCCCAGCAAACGCCATCGGCACACGCGACACACCCGGCCCGCCGCGTCGTGGCTGCGAGGCGGCTGCCGGGCCGGCCGATCAACCGGCCGAAACAAGCCGGATATTCGGCTCGATCGGGCCAATCCGACGGTCCTGCACGATCGCACCATGGGAGAGCTCGATGCCGCGGTTGCACTCCCGCTCGATCAGGTCGGGCTGGTGCGAGGCGAGCACGAGAATGCCGGTGTTGTCGATCACCTCGCGCAGCCGCTCCTCGGCCTGGACCTGGAAATCGGCGTCGCCGACCGACATCCATTCGTCCATGATCAGGATGTCGGTATGCACGGCCGTCGCGATCGAGAATGCCAGCCGCATGAGCATGCCCGTGGAGTAGGTCCGCACGGGCATCGACAGGTAGTCGCCGAGGCCGCTGAACTCGGCGATCTGTGGCGTGATCGCCTTGATGGCCGCCAGCCGCATGCCCGCGATGAGGCCGCGGAGGCGGATGTTTTCGTAGCCCGTGGCATCCATCTCGATGCCGAGCATCGGGTCGATGAGGCTGGACACCGAGCCGGTGCGCGTGATCCGTCCACGCGTCGGCGGGTAGACGCCGGCAATCACCCGCAGGAGCGTCGACTTCCCAGCGCCGTTGTGCCCCATGATGCCGAGTCGGTCGCCCTCCCGCAGGTCCAGCGAGATGTCGCGCAGGGCCCGCACGAGCGTCACGCCCGCCTCCCGGCAGATCCGGCCCCCGGTGGCAGCCGATGTCAGCGTGCTCTTCAGGGAAAACGCCTGCGCCCCGAAGATCGGGTACTCCACCGACACGTCATCGAGCAACAGACGGGACACGGCGTTACACCCAATACGTGAGATGCCGCCGATTCAGCCGGTACATGGCCGCGGCGATGGCGATATTGATCGACGTGAACAACAACAAAAATCGGATGGTGCCCTGGGCAGGCGTGTCGCCGAGCAGGGGCAGCCGGACGATGTCGAGCAGCTGGGCCAGAGGGTTGTAGAGAATGGCATGCGACCGCCCCGGCAGGCTGGAGGGAAACCAGAAGACCGGCGTGAGAAACATCAGCAGCTGGAGCACGCTCGCCACGATCTGCACCACATCGCGGAACCGCGCGCAGAGGATTCCCAGGGTGATCGTGAGTGCGTGCAGGTTCACCAGCACGACCACGAACCCGGGCACGAACAGCAGCATGCGGGGTGACGGCGGGATGCCGGCCCAGATCGCCACCGGGAGATAGAGCACGATGGTGTGGGCGAGTTGGAGGCAGTTTTTCGCCAGACTGCGCCAGACCAGGGCGCTGGGAGAGAACCCGGGCTGCTTCAGGTACTGCGCCCCGTTGATGAACACGGTGCAGCCGTCATTGATGGTCGCGGTGAAGAACGTCCAGAAGACGATCCCCAGCGTGAGGTGGGGAAAGAATGTGCCGATCGGCACCTTGAAGAGTGCCGAGTAGAGCGGCCCCATGCCCAGGAGCAGCGTGCCGGTGCTGAGGGTCAGCCAAAGCGGTCCGAGCACTGACCGCCGGTAGCGCAGGACGACGTCATACCAGGCCAGCGTCCACCACAACTCGGTGTTGCGGGTGCCCGCCCACCAATCACTCCAGCCGGCCGATGAACTGCCAGCAGCGGCGGTGGTCCAGACGGTGCCGGTCTGGTGGATGGAGGTGCTCATGGGTTGTCGCGGCGGAGGGTGAGGGAGGTCGCGCGGGCGAAAAACGCTCACAGGATCGCGACCCGGGACGCCGCTGGAGGGGGACAAATGGACACTCGATGACAGTACGCACAGGGGGAGGCAGCGTCAAGTTTCCGTCGCGATCGCGAAAATCGGCCCACAATCCCTGGAAAACCTGGTGTGAAACCGCTCCCGACAGGAGACCGTGCCGGAGTCGCGTGCAGGCTGTGCGTGGACCGCGGATAGCCGCGGGCCCCTGCGATATTCGGTGATTTCGCTAGTTGGGCGAATCGGTACGACTGTATGCTCAATGCAGCGTCGGTTCGAATCGCCACCTCGCCACCGGAACCCATTTCATGCGCACAGGCAACCCTGCACTCAACGACAAGACGTTCGAGAACTTTGGCGTCTACCGGCGTGACATTGCGGCCGAACAGTCTCCGGCCGGGGCGATGACGATCACTGGAACCGCGCACAAGACGATGTTCCTGCTCGCGCTTGCCATGGGCACGGCCTGCTTCACGTGGTCGCGGACGTTTGCCTCGGTCGAAGCCAATCCCGCCGCCGCCATGCCGTGGGCGTTGGGAGGGTTGATCATCGGCATGATCACTGGGCTTGTGATCTGCTTCAAGCACACCTGGGCACCGACGCTGGCTCCGGTCTACGCGCTGGCCGAAGGCCTGTTTCTCGGTGGTGTGTCGGCCAGTTTCGAGACGCAGTATCCCGGGATCGTGATCCAAGCGGTGGGCGGCACGTTTGGCACGCTCTTCGGCCTGCTGCTGGCCTACCAATCGGGACTCATCAAGGCCACGGAAAACTTCAAGCTGGGTGTCGTGGCAGCCTCCGGCGGCATCTGCCTCGTCTACCTGATCTCGCTGATCGGCGGATTCCTCGGTTTTCCGATTCCGTTCATCCACTCAGCCGGCCCGATGGGAATCGCCTTCAGCCTCTTCGTGGTGGTGGTGGCGGCCCTGAACCTCGTGCTCGACTTCGACTTCATCGAACAGGCCGCCGAGCGCGGGGCCCCGAAATACCTGGAGTGGTACGGGGCGTTTGCCCTGATGGTGACGCTCGTCTGGCTCTACATGGAGATCCTGCGGCTGCTCTCCAAGCTCAGAAGCCGAGACTGACGTCCGTAGCGGCAACGTCACTTCGCCGGCGGAATCCCCTGCAACGCGGAAAGCTGGCCGACCGCCGCGTCGACCTCTTTCTGTCGTTCCGAGACGTGCGGCTCGAGGGTGCGGACGGCTGCAGACGATGATTCGACCACCGCCGCGGCCTTGGTGATCAGGCCGTCGAGTTCCTGCATGCGTGCGGTCACGGCCGGCATGTCAGCCTTCAGCTTTTCGCCACGGGCAGCCATGTCGGCCGCCTCCTTCTCCCGGGCGGCCTTTTCGGCGGCCATGGCCGCCTGCGACTCACCGAGCGACTTGATCTGGGCGGCCTTGGCGGCCACCGTTTTCACGAGCGTCGCGTGCACGCCGGCCAATTCCTGGTCGGCCGGCGCCGCATCCACGGCCGACTTGGCGCTGGCCGTGGCAGCCTCGAGCGATTCGACGGCCTTGCCCAACTGATCCATCGACGCCTGACCAGCCGTCATTTCCGCCTGCTTGGCGGCGACCTTCTCCAGCAGGGCGGCATGATCCTGCTGCGCCTTGGACACCGCGGCGGTGAGCGCCGCGATCTCCTTCTCCTTCGCCTGCCGTTCGATGACGAGCGTCTGCCTGGCCTGTTCGTCGGCCGTGACCTTCGCCTGTCCCTCGGCCACCTTCGCCTCAGCGTCGCGGACTGAGGCTTCCCGCGTGGCGACGACGCCGGCCAGTTCCCGGTAGCGACCGAGAAACGACGTCTCATCCTTCCAGCGGGCGAGATCGGCGCGGGCAGCATCGAGTTGCGCGGTGAGATCGGTCGCCTTCGTGGCGGCTGCGGCCGCGGCCTGCTTGAGCGGTTCGAGCGCCGGCCCCAGCGCGGCGAGCGTGGCCGACGCCTGATCAACCGCGGCCTTCGACTGATCCCGCTGGGGGGTGAGTATCGCGATCTGGGAGTCTGCGGCGCCGACCGCGGCAGTGAACTTCGCGAGTTCCTCCCGGCGCACGTCGGCTGCCACCCGCTGCGCCTGCATCTTCGGTGCCAGGGCCAACGCGGCCTTCTTCACCGCAGGGGCGGCGGGATTCTGGGCGAGCGCGGCGAACGCCCGGGAATGCGCCTCGACGGCCGCCGTAAGCTTGCGGTCGGCGGCCGTGACGGCCTGCTGCGCGGTCGCCTGCGCCTTGGTCGCCTCCGTGCGCTGCCGCGCGGTCGCCTCCAGCTGTTGTTTCAGATCGGCGAGCCGGCTCTCAGCTGCCGTTTTGGCCTGCATCGCTTCGTCGATCTGCTTCTGCATGGCCGCCATCTGCGCGGCGGTGGCGGCCGCTGCCGTCCGTGCCGGCTCGACGGCCGGTGCCGTTTCGGCAATGGCCCGCTCCGCTGTGGCAGTCCGTTCGGCCAAGGTCTCCGGGTTGCTCGACAGGCCACCGATCCGGACGGCATCCGTTCCCTTCCAGATCCGAATCTCACCAGTCCAGTCGCCGACGATCACCGCATCGGTCTCGTCGCAGTAGGAGATCGCGACACCGAGGTCGGCACAGGGCTCGAAGGCCTTCTGCTGGTTGCCGTCCTGTCCCCAGATCTTCGGAGTCTTGTCGCGACCCACACTCACGATCCGACCATCACGGGTGAATTCGATCGCCGCCACTCCGCCGGCATGTGCGGGCCACGACTTCACCTGACTGCCGTTCTCCAGTTCCCACAGGCGGATCGTGCCATCCTCGCTGCCGGTGGCCAGCAGGTTGGAGTCGCCTCTCCAGGAGATGCTCGTGACCGCTGCCGTATGCCCCGTGAGCGTGAGGAAATCGCGTCCGGTCGCCGCCTCCCAGACCACGACGCCGCCGTTACGGTCGCTCGTGGCGAGTAGCACCCCGTCGGGGCTGAAGGAGGCGGCCATGATCCAGTCGGTGTGCTTCCGGAGTTCATGCAGCAGTTCCCCGGTCTCGGTGGCGTAGATCCGCACCACCCGCTGCGGGCCACCCAGAGCCACGAACCGCTGGTCGGCGCTGATGTCGGCAGCCAGCACGGTGTCGAGTTCATTCCCCAGTTCCGTCACGCGGCGGCCGGTCACGACGTTCCAGACCACCAGCCGACCGCTGGCGCCGCCGCGGCCACCACCACCCACGAGCAGTCCGCCGTTGCGGCTGAACTGCAGCACCTGCGGCCGCCCCTCGGGAAACGGCAGCACGCCCGCCAGTTGGCGGGTGTCGGTGCGGTAGAGCAACACCTGCTTCTGGCCGCAGACGGCGGCCAGCGGAGCCCAGGGACTCGTCGCGATCGATGCGCACGCATTGATGCCCTTGGTGCGGATCACGGGCTCCAGCGGGATTCTCACGGGCAGAGGCGTGACGGGCGGCCGTTCCGTCGGAGCGGCGTCCATCGCCATCGCCACCGTCTTCTTGGGCGCAGCAACCTTGCTCCCCTTGTTTTCGAGCACGCCCGTCTCGATCCACTTCTTGATCAGGTTCCGCTCCTCCTCCGGGATGGGCGGCGAGTCGGGCGGCATCTTCGGCTCATCCTGGTGAGTGATGAGCTTGTAGAGGTAGCTGGCGGAGGCATCGCCGGGCTCGATGGCCCCGCCCGAGCCGCCGCCCTGCATGAGGGCCGTGTAGCTGGTGACATCGAGATCGCCCGACTTCTTGTCGGGATTGTGGCAGCCACCGCAGCGTTGCCGCAGGACGGCCAAGACGTTGTCATCGAACGTGACCTTGTCGTCCGCGGCCGGGACGGTGGTGGCGGTGGTCGCCATGACTAACGTGATCGCCGTGATCGCGGCGGTGATGGGAGTCAACAGCTTCATGGTCGGGCTCGCTCGGTCTCCTGCCGGTGTCTGGGACGCGGCTCAGTGGTTGAAGACGAATTCGCGGGAATTGAGGATCGCCCAGAAGCCGTCTTCGAGCGCCTGCTGCGGGTTGGGTTCGGTGGCCACGATTGCCAAAAGCTCCTGCTTCTCCTTGTCGGTCGGCCGCCGCACGAACGCCCGGATGTAAAGTTCCTCGATGATCTGCTCGGGGGTCTGTTTGGCGACGAGCATCTTCTTGATCACCCCGCCAGCCTGGATCTTGCCCTGCACGGTGTCGCCGTTGAGCAGGTGGAGCGCCTGCGACAGGTTCGGCTCCATCTTCACCTCGCACGAACAGACCGTGCCCCGTGTGGCACGGCCGAACGTGGTGAGGAAGTAGGTCGAGGTGTTGCCGTCGGCAATCTGCACCGCCCTCGCTCCGAGCGGCAGTCCGGAAAACTTGTTCTTGGTGTCGGTGACGGCGGTCACCATGTCGAGCAGCACCTCGGCGCGGACCCGGCGAAGCAACGCATGGGAGAAGTTCCTCTCGTCTGTGGCGTTGGTCTCGTTGGTCTTCGTCGAGAGCTGGTAGGTTCTTGACGTGCAGATGTCGCGGACGAGCTTCTTGAAGTCGTACTTGTAGTCCACGAACCGCTTCGCCAGTTCCCCGAGCAGTTCCTCGTTCACCGACGGGTTGCTGACTCGGACGTCGTCCACGTCGTTGATGAGCCCCGGCCCGAAGAAGTGGGCCCAGACGATGTTGACGAGGTTCCGGGAGAAATAGCGGTTGTCAGGGGACGTCAGCCAGGCGGCCACCACTTCGCGGCGGTCGCGGCCTGCGAGATCGGGCTGCTCGCCTCCCAGGAACTTGGGCGGCACGACCCGGCCGCCGACCGGATGTTTGACGTCACCGCTGCCCGAATTGAAGACGATCGTCTCGCGGCTGTCCTCCCCCTGCTTGCGGCCGATCTGGGCGAAGAAATTGGCGAACCCGTAATAGTCCTCCATGGTCCAGCGATCGAAGGGATGGTTGTGGCACTGCGCGCACTGGATCCGCATCCCGAGGAACACCTGGGCCACGTTCTCCGCCACCTTCAGCGTGTCGAGTTCGTTCTGGTAGTAGTTGGTGGCCGCGTTGGCGAACGTGCCCCCCTTGCTCGAGAGCAGCTCACGGAAGAGCTCGTCGATCGGCACGTTGGACTGGATCCGCTGCTGCAGCCAGTTGTAGTAGAGAAGCGTCGCCTTGTACGTCAGGTTGTTCGTGGTCCGGATCATCAGCAGCTCGGACCACTTCATCACCCACATCTCGACGAATTCCTTTCGCTCCAGCAGGCTGTCCACCAGATGCTCACGCTTGGTGGGGTCGGTGCTCTGCAGGAACGAACGGTATTCGTCGGTATTGGGCAGCGTGCCGCAGATGTCGAGGTGCACGCGACGCAGGAATTCCTCGTCGGTGCAGAGTTCTGAGGGATTGATCCTGAGCCGCAGGAGCTTCCGGTTGATCGCCTCATCGACGTAGTTGTTCGCCGGCGGATTCGTCCACTGGAAGGCCAGGCCCTTGGGCAGCACGATGAACTGGGAACCGACCGTGTGCGTCTCGAACCGGGCCATGATGAAGGCCTCGCCACGGTTTTTGGCCGTCACCACGCCATCCTGCGAGACCGTGGCCGAGTTGTCGTTGTTGGTCATGAACACGGCCAGGTTGGTGACGTCGCGGTCGGTGCCGTCGGCGTACTTCGCCCTGACAGTGAGCTTTTGCGTCTCGTTTTCGCCGTCCAGCACCCCTGCCGGCGGAAAGAGTTCGAGCGACACCACCGCCGGCACCGGACCGGGGTCCGCGGGTGCACCGGCCTCGAGCCAGCGGATCAACGTCGCGTGGTATTCGTCGCCCTTCTTGATCTTCGCGCCGCCGCTGTGCGGCACGGCGTTGATCGCTTTCTCCACCAGCAGGCTCTCCTCGACGAGTGCCAGATTCAGTCGCCGGCCGCTGATTTCGCGGGTGAGGCGGTGGTGGTCACCGTCGGGATCGAAACCGAACAGTGACAATCGGAAACCGTCCTTGCCGCGGGCGGCTCCATGGCAGCTTCCCGTATTGCAGCCTGCCTTCATGAAGACTGGCATCACGTCGAGCTTGAAGCTGACCGGAGTGGTGTCCTGCGCGTGTTCGACGTGAACGGGCACGGAGACCGCGCGGCCGGCGAAGGTCGCCGTGAGCGTGGTGTCGCCGTCGGCGCGGGGCTTCAACTGCCCGCCGTCGAGGGCCACCCTGTCGGGATCCGCGAGGTTCAGCGTCGCCTGCGTCGTGACATCCCGCGTGATGCCGTTGGCGTAGGTCGCCTGCACGACGACTGTCTGCCGGTCCTGTGCCGAGGAAAGCTGGACCTGTTGCGGATAGACGACGACGTCGACGAGCGCCGCGTCTTCACCATACGCCACCCCGAAGCCCGCCATCGCCACTCCCAGGATGGCTCGGCAGATGGTGGCGGCCCGGCGGCGGCCTGTTGCAGTTGGTCGTTCGCAGCTATTCATGAATGGTGTCCTCGACATCGGATTCACCGCCGAATCGCGGTCCGGCCCCGTGCGGCACGGCCGCAGGACCGGCAACAGGGGGCTGTGTCACTTCGGTGCGCCCACCTGCTTGCCCTGCAGGCGGAGTTTTTCAAGTCTGGAGAGCGGCTTGGCGGGCTTGGCGGAAGCGTCCTTGCCAGGCTGATCGGTGGCCGGCGGCGTCGCTGCCGCAGCCTGCGTAGTGGACGGTGGGGCGGGCTTCGACGGGGCGGCGATCTGCAGTTCGCTCTGCCCACTGCGACACTGCACCGGCTCGCCGTTGAAGGTCGTGATCAGCTCGACGAAGGGCGACTTGTGGTTGCCGACGGGGCTTTTCTCGTCGGTCTTCACCTCGAAGACCAGTTCCTTCGTGTCTTTGGTGAACGTCGCTTCGCTGGCTGTCGTGTTGGCCGGGAGTCCGTGCAGTCGCGCCTTTCCCTCGCCCTCGAACGGCGTCGACTGCGTGAGCGTGCAGACGATCTGGGCCGTCTCCCCCTGCTCGCAGGACGACCGCGCCAATTTCGCGGTGGCGAACGGCTCCGCCACCTCGAGCGTGGCGAGTTGCGATGCCGTCCAGGCCTGGCCACCGACGTTTGCCTGGCCGATCACGTAGATCGGCCAGGAGCCCAGAGCCGCCTTGCCGTCGGCGTTGACCGTGTACGTGGCCTCGCTCTTGTCCGCGGGAATCTGCACGTTCGGCACGGCCGCCACGCCCGGCGACCGAAACGGAAATTCGACGGTGATCGGCTCCTTGAAACCCTCGGCCCGCTTGACGACGACCTTGAGGTCGACCGTGCCGTTGCGGACGAGCGGTGCCTTGGGCTGCACGATCTGCAGTTGGAACGGCAACGGCTCGATGACCGCCATGGCCAGCCGGTCGACCTTGGCCGCGAAGAAAGTGTTGTTGTTGGGGCCGATGATGAAATCGGCGGAGTTCTCGAACCGCCCCGTGACCTGCACCTTGTCGTCGACCGGACGGGCCGCGAGATCGAACAGTGCCCCGGCGATCGGCGCGTCGGCAGCCGCCTCGAACACGACCGGCATTTGCGAGAGGGCGGAGGGCATCGGCTGGCAGTGCATCGTGACCCCCGCCGGCAGTTTCTCGGCCATGAGCACGAGGTCCCCGGTGAAGTTGGTTCGTGTGGCGTTGATGAGCACGGCGTAGCGGCCGCCCCGGGGAACCATGATCGTCTGCCGTGTCTGCGAGTAACGGTCGATGCGGGGAATCGACAGTGTGAGCAACGGGGCCACCGGCTGGAATTCGACCCTGTAAACGAAATCGGGCCGGCCGCGACCGAGATGATCCCCGACACGCACGACGTAGGAGCCATCTGCCGGCACCTGGAACCGGTAGTAGGAGTCGGGGCCGCGGGAGTCGTCGTTGGCACCGACGGTGCCGCCGTCGGCACGGAGCACGGTGATGACCGGATCAAGTCCGCTCCGCAGGCGTCGAGCGTAGCACTCGATGTCGAACGTCTGGCCCTTCTTGGCATCGAACCGGAAGCAGTCGACGTCGCCATCCGTGCCGATGATCCCGTTGAACGAGAGGGTCGTATCGGCGGCCGTCGCGGTGGCGATGTCGTTGTTCGGCTCGGCCTCGAGCACGTTGCCCTGCGTCGAGATGCGGAACGGCACGGCAGTGGGGCCGACGCCCTGGGCATCAGGTGCGAAGAGCTGAAGCGTGGTGCCGGATACCGGCACGGTCACGTCGAGCGGGATCGGGCCAGCGGCGTCCCCCAACAACTGCACCGCCACCTTCTCGCCACCCTTGCCGCCCGCCGGATAGACGGCCGTCGGCCGGGGAAACGTGCCGACATGGAGCCGGTAGCGGCAGTTGTCATTGCCGCCGTAACTCGTCTCCCGCACCTGCACGTAGTACGTGCCGTCGGCCGGCGCCACCATGCTGAGCACGCCGTCCTGACGGGCGATTGGCACGTCGTCGATGGTGGCGAGTTCGAACCGTTTCTCGTCGACGATCGCCACGGCGGGGTCGAAGAGAAATGTCCCCAGGCGGAGCGCCTCGACGTCGATGCTGAGCCGCTGCCCCTTCTGCAGCGTGACTGCGAAGCAGTCGACGTCCTCGGACTTCACGACGCCCTGGATCGTCGAGTTGAGCGGCACCGCCTGCGCCTCTGCCAGCGATCCGTTGGGCTCCTTCTCCGCCACCTCCGGCAGCGCGCCCACGAAAAACGACCGGAAGTCCGAGATGCCCGACTTGCACCGCACCTGCACCAGATGCTCGCCGAGCGGACAGTTCTCCGGCACGAAAATGACGGCCTTGAAGGAGTTGTCGTCGACCGGCGCGATGCTGCGGACGACGAAGGCGGCGGCCGGGTCGGACGAGTGAAACAGCAGTTCTTCGGCGTCCTTGAGCCTGTTGCCCTTGAAGACCAGTTCGCGGTCACCGCCGCGCTGCACGCCGCGTGGCAGGATCAGGGTGAGCTGGGGAAACGAGGCCTGTGCTTCGTCGATCTGACCGAAGCAGCAGCCCACGAAGGCAACCGCCCACAGCAGCCGGCGACCGATCGCTAGGGGACCGATCACCAGGGAATGCATCGCTCGGTCTCGCATGGTCGTTCGCGGTCGGGCATCGGTCGCCTCGATCCGCCTCCTCATGACAGTGGACAGCTCGGCACAGCTGGGCGGCGAGGCCCGCGAGTCAGACGATCAGCTCCTTGCGAACCTTGCCGCCATCGACGATCTCGATGGGCCGGTCGCCCGGGGCCATCAGTTCCTTGTCGGCCACGATGCCGAGACGGTCGTAGATCGTGGTGGCCCAGTCCTCGACGGTGAGCGGATCGTCCTCGGGCTCGCTGGCCGTCGCGTTGCTCGAACCGTAGACGAGTCCCTGCTTGATGCCGCCGCCGGCCATCACCACGCTGAACACCTTCGGCCAGTGGTCGCGGCCCGCCAGGTTGTTGATCTTCGGAGTCCGTCCGAACTCCGAACCGATGCAGACGAGCGTCGACGACAGCAGACCGCGGCGGTCGAGATCGCGGATCAGCGTGGCAAAGCCCTGGTCGAGCGCCGGCACCTGATTCTTGATGCCGTTCTGGATGTTGTCGTGCATGTCCCAGCCGCCGTAGGTGAGCGTCACGAACCGCACTCCCGCCTCGACCAGCCGCCGGGCCAGCAGCATCCGCATGCCGGCCTGGTTGCGGCCGTATTCATCCTTGATCGCGTCCGGCTCCTTTGACATGTCGAAGGCCTCGCGGGCCTGCTGCGAGCTGATCATGCTGTAGGCCCGGTCGTAGAACGTGTCGAGGGCGTCGAGCGAGTCGCTCTTTTCCTTCTCGCGGAAGTAGCTGTTGACCACGTCGAGCATCCGCCGCCGCTTGTCGAACCGGCCGGTGTCCACACCGTTCGGCAGGCTGAGGTCGCGCACCTGGAAATTCTTGTCAGCCGGATCGCTGCCGAGACTGAAACCGGCATACGACGAACTGAGGTAGCCCGTGCCCGCGAACTCGTTGGGCTGGTTCGGGATGCACACGTAGGGCGGCAGGTTGTTCCGGGGGCCGAACTCGTGTGCCACGACCGACCCCATGCTCGGATACTGCAGCGCCGGGCTCGGCCGGTAGCCGGTGAACATGTTGTGCGTGCCGCGCTCGTGGGCCGCCTCGCCATGGGTCATGGAGCGGCAGATCGTGATCTTGTCGACGACCTTTGCCGTATGCGTGAGCATCTCGCCCAGCCGCACGCCCGGGATCGAGGTCTCGATGCTGCCCAGCGGACCCCGGTATTCCACCGGCGCGAAGGGCTTGGGGTCGAACGTCTCCTGGTGGGCGGCTCCGCCCGGGAGATAGATATAGATGACCGACTTGGCCGTGCCCTCACGGCTCTCGTAGTTCTTGATGTCGGCCTTCGCCTTCTCCATCCGAAGGACGTCGGCCAGGGAGATTCCCAGGGCGCCGATCGTGCCGACCGAGAGAAATCCGCGTCTGCCCAGCGGGCTGCCTGTGCATGCCATGGTCATGAACCTCCGGAGAATGCTTCCACCCGACGTCAAAACATACCCGATTGATCGGTGCTTTGGAGCTTTTTCGGCAGAAATGTCATGACAGGGCCCCAAAAACGCCCCCTTCGGGTGGTCCGTCGAATCCCGCGGCCCGCAGGTCGGTCTGGCTGTATCTGCCGTCTCAGCAAGCGGTTACGCACAACGCCGCCCCGTCACTCCTTGCCGATGCGATAGACCGCCGCCTCGGAGCGGATTAGGAACGACTTCCCGTCGACCGCGTAGGAAGCGAACGTGCGTTCCCCGCTCCCGAGCTGGTTCCTCGCCACCTCTTCGAACGTCGTGCCCGCCCTCACGACGATCGCCTCGCCCGACTCGTTCTGAAAGTAGATCACGCCGTCGGCATGGAGCGGGGATGCCGAGAAGTTGCCGCCGAGCCGTTCCCGCCACCGCTCCGTCCCGGTACGGGCATCGGCGCAACAGGCGACGCCGTTGTCGGCGACGCAGTAGAGTTCGTCACCGACGACCAGCACCGACGGCGTCAGCGGCGCGCCCCGGTCCATCCGCCACTTCACGTGGGAGGCGGTGACGTTGCCCTTTCCCGTGGGATCGATGGCATGGAGGACGGGCTTGTCGTAACCAGACGATACGAACACGAGGCCCGCCCCGAACACCGGGCGGGGTGTGACGGAATAGCCGTTCGGATAATCCACCCGCCAGATCTCGCGTCCCGTTTGTGGGTCGTAGGAAAACACGGCGTCGCTGCCGGGGCAGACCACCTGCTGGGCGCCGTCGATGGTCAGAACGAGCGGCGTCGCGAACGAGAACCCCTTCTTGGGCGTCGTCTGGCGGTCGGTCTTCCAGCGGACTTCGCCCGACTTCAGGTCGAGCCCGACCACGTACTGCAGGTCGCCGCCGTCGCAGCAGATCACGAGCACGTCGCCGGCGACCGCGGGCGAGCCGCCGTTGCCGTGGACCGGCTGGTAGTCGAGCGTGCGCTTCCACACGACGTCGCCATCGAGCGTGACGCACGCGGTGCCGTGCGGTCCGAAATGCACGAAGAGGCTGTCGCCCGCGATCACTGGCGTGGGGCTGGCGTGGCTGTTTTTCTTGTGCATCGGCACCGGGCCCGATTGCTTGAACAGCTCCTTGCGAAAAAGTTGGGCGCCGGTTCGTGCGTCAAGGCAGACGAGGCAGAGCGACTGTTCCTCCGCTGCCACGGGCTCGGCTGTGGTGATGTAGATGCGGTCGTCGCGAACGACCGGAGACGACCAGCCGAGCCCGTCGATCGCGGTCTTCCAGGCGACGTTGTCAGTCTCGCTCCACCGCGTGGGCAGGCCTGAGGCGGATGCGTGCCCTCCGCCATCAGGTCCTCGGAACTGCGGCCATTCGGCACTGGCCTCCATCGAACAAGCGAGCAGGTTGCCCGCGAGCATGAGGCTGGTCAAGACGGAGCGTCGCATGGATGACTTCACTGCGGGGGCGCGCCTTTGCGGAAACGATCCTGCAGCGCACGGATGACGTCGAGGTCGATGCCGGGGGGCTGGTGCTCCAGAAACCAGTCGAGTCCGCTGATCGCGGCCTCGCGGCGGCCGGTCTCGAACCGTGCAACCGCCAGCAGGCCGCGGTCGGCGGTGTCATCGGGCTGGATCGCGACCAAGGCCGCGAGGTAGCGGAGCATCGCCTCGCGGTCCTTCGCATTTTGCGCGACTCCCAGCAGGTTTCGCAGCACGCGCCGCACGATCTGCTCCTTGGGGAACGGCCGCAGGTGGTCTTCCTCCAAATCGACGTCGGCCATCGCCCTGACCCGTCGCGCCGCATCCTCGCGCGACAGCGGCGCCGCCCCCTCGAACACGTCGATGAGCTGCTCGTCGCCCTGTCGCGGGATGTGCTTCACCACGAAGTGCCCCGGCAGGCCGACGCCGACGACGTTCATGTCCAGTCGTTTCGCCAGCTCCATATAAAGGATCGACAGCGTGATCGGCAGCCCCTCGCGGTCATCGATCACCCGGCTGAGATGGCTGTTGGCCCGGTGGTAGTAGTCGGTGCGGCTGCCGTGGAAGCCGTTGTCGGCGAACAGGTACGTGTCGAGCGCGGCGAGGCGGGCCGGTTCGTCGGCATCCTTCGGCAGCGCCTGCGTGATCTCCTGGGCCATGCGATCGACCTGCTGCACGTAGGCGTCGATGTCGAGCTCCTCGTCGTCGAGTTGCGCGACCACGAGCGCCGCCCGGAGCAGGTCGCAGCCCTCGCCCTGCGCACAGAGCCTGGCCAGTTCGCCACTGACACGCGTCGTGTGCAGGTCCGCTGCCACGAGCCGCAGGTCTGCCGCCCGTTTCTCGAGCATCGACGCACGCTCCCTCGCCGCCGTCGCGGCGGACTCGGCGTCGTCGGCGAGCGGTGCCATGCCCGCGGCGGTCAGCCGCTCGAGCGGAGGTAACTGGTCGATGGCCGCCTGAAGCCGGCCGGCCACCGCGGCATCAGGGCGTGGTTCGTCCACCGGCGGGCCCATCCGAAACAGCTTGAACTCGGCGTTCGTGTCACGGAACTTGGCGAGCCCCACGCGGCCCGGGGGCAAGCCGTCGTCATCCACCGTGGCGAACGGTTCGCCGTTCACCAGACAACGGAACCCGCCCTTTTCGACCCGCACAGTCAGCCGGTTCCAGTCGCCGGGCCGGTAGTGCGGCGAGGGCATATCCCGCAGCACCTTCCACTCGAACACCGACGGGCCGTCGAACCGAGTGACCCGCAGCTTGCCGGCCGTGGGATAGAAGCCGTAATGACGGTTGCCGCCGTCGGCGTGAAACGCCAGTCCGGCCGCACCTGACTCGTCGCCGAGCTTCACGTGCACCGACAGTTCGAAAGGCGTGGGCGGCGGCTCTCGGAGCGACAGGCAGAGCGACCGCCCGCCGAAGCCGCTGCCGGCCTCCGTGACGACGATCCGGCCGCCACGCTGCTGCCAGCGGCCGCCGAACAGCGTGGTCCACTGCGTGGCGTCGAGCGTGCCGATCGTCAGCCAGCGTGCCATCGGCACCGGATTCGGCTTCTCCAGCAGCGGCTTGAGCGCGTTGACGCCGACGGCGAAGCCGAGGTTTCTCGTGACGAGCGACTTGATCGTCACGATGCCGACCACGCGACCGGCAGGATCGACGACCGGTCCACCGCTGTTGCCCGGTTCGATCGGCATCGCCAGCTGGATCATGCGGCGGTCA
>JBIIOL010000204.1:0-6098 GCA_044336965.1 Pirellulales bacterium
CGGTATCGAGGTAGGGCTCGCCTTCATCGTGCTGCTTGTTGCCGTTGAGATCGGCAAAGGGCTCGCTCCAGAGTGGTGGAGGTGGGGCGGGGGGTGGAGGCGGAGGATTGTCAGCCTTGGCTTTCTTGCCCTTCTTGTCCTGCTTGTCGTTGTCCAGTGGCTTATCGCGCTTCGCCTGCTCCTGCTGGGCGAGGGCGTCGGACTTGGCGTCTGCGGCATCGAGCACAGGCGGGTCCACGGCTGGCAACGGCTCCGAAACAGTCCCGGGCTCGCCGTCGAGGAGGACCGCGCGTTTTGCGTCGTCCCGCTCGACGCAGCGGGCGAAGGTTCGCAGCATTCGCGTGCCCATGTCGTAGCCCAGTGTGGAGCCATCGAGCCGGAACGCATCGGGGAGCGGCACGATCGAGCAGGCGATCAGGAGCGTCCCGGCGAGGATGATGCCCGCCACGGCCCCCACCAGCGCGCCGCCGAGCTTGTCGATGATCGGCGCAAACCGCACCACCTCGTCAGGCACATAGCCGCCCACCGCCAGCCGGGTTGCAACGGCCGTGCCGACCAGAAGCAGGCCAAAGGCCGCCGGAAACGCATACACGATCGGTAGTTCAAAGGTCGTGAGCAATGCCGCCAGCGGATCGGCGAAGGCCAGCGCGACCACGAGCGCCACCAGCGCCTGCATGCCCACCAGCACCGACAGAAAAAGTCCGCTCTGCACGCCAAACGCCACCATCGCCAGGACGATGCCGGCCACGATCAGGTCGCCGAACCGTTGCAGCATGGACGCCGCCAGCAGCATCAGCATGATCGCCTCGCCTGCGACGACTGTGGATGAACGACTGGATGAAAGAGGCTGCTCACTTGGTCACCCGCACGATCTCATTGATGCTCGTGATGCCGGCCAGCACCTTGGAGATCCCGGCTTCCTGCAGGGTCCGCGTGCCCGCCTTGCGGGCCGCCGCGCGGATGGCCTGAATCGACGGGTGCGCCACCAGCAGTTCACGAATGGCGTTGTCGAACACGAGCAGTTCATGCACGCCCGTGCGGCCCTTGTAGCCGGTGCCATGGCAGGCAGGGCAGCCCTTTTCCCGATAGATCGTCACTTCCTTGTCTTCGGGCACGCCCAGCTTCTGACGGAACTCAGCCGGTGCCGGATAGGGCTCCTTGCACTTGGGGCAGAGCACACGGACGAGACGCTGGGCGAGCACCGCAGTGATCGCCGACTGGATGAGCGTCGTGTCGATGCCGATGTCGAGCAGCCGCGTGACGGTCGTCGCCGTGTCGTTGGCGTGCAATGTCGTGAAGACGAAATGGCCCGTGAGCGCGGCCTGCATCGCGATCTCGGCCGTCTCCTTGTCGCGAATCTCACCCACCAGGATCACGTCCGGATCCTGGCGGAGCACCGACCGCAGGATCTTCGCGAACGTCAGGTCAGCCGCCGTGTTGACGGCTGTCTGCGAGATGTTCTCGAGCTGGTATTCGATCGGGTCTTCGATGGTGACGATGTTACGGGAGAGAACGTCGATCTCGCCGAGCGCCACGTAGAGCGTCGTCGTCTTGCCCGACCCGGTGGGGCCGCAGACGATCAGCATGCCGTGCGGCTGCTGGACGATCGCCTGGAGCGTCTTGAGCATCGAGTCCCGCATGCCGAGCGAGGAGAGCCCGCCCTTGATGACGTTACTGTCGGCATCGAGCAGGCGTAATGCCATCTTTTCGCCGAAGTTGGTGGGCCCGGAGGCCGCGCGAACGTCGAACTTGTGCCCACCCTTCAGCAGGGCGAACGTGCCGTCCTGCGGCCGACGTCGCTCCGCGATGTCCATGTCGGCGCAGACCTTGATCGCCGAGACGACGGACTTGCCAGCCGATCCCTTGAGCGTCGACACATTCTGCATGATGCCGTCGATACGGCAGCGGACGATGACTTCCTCGGCTCCCTTGGGTTCGAGGTGGATGTCCGTGGACCGCATTTCGATCGCCTTCTCGAAGATCTGCTGCACGGTCTTCACCGCCCGAGAGGCCTCGCGGTCCAGCCCATCGCTGCCCTGTCCATCGACCGGGGTGCCATCTTTTTTCAGGATCACGAGCGAGATGTCGCTCTCGCGGTGCCCGGCCCCGACGCTGCCCGCCGGGAACCACTTTTCGAACGACTTTTGCATGCCCAGTTTCGTGGCGGCCAGAAACATCATCTTCCGGGCGAACCGCTGGGTGAGCATCTTGCGGGTCGAAGGGGCCTTGGTGTCGCGATAGGCGACGTAACCGACAAAACTGGCGGGCAGGACCAGCAGGAAGAACGGCAGCATGCCCAGGCCGTACTGGTAGGTGACGAAGAAGAAGACTGCGCCGGCGGCCACGAAGGGCAACGACCAAGGGAACTCGTCGCCCAGGATCTCCTGGTAATCGGTGTCGACCCAGATGCAGAATGCCGTCCACGCAGCAGCCAGGAGGATCCAGGCCACGCCAAGCCAGATCAAGCGGTCGATCGCGGCCGCCGAGAGCATGCCTGTCACCTTTTCAACGCACCCTGCGATCAGGCGCACTGCCTGTCGCACTGACCGACGACGGCACCCGCGAGCCGCCTTCTCACACTAGTATTCCATAGTTTTTACCCTGCGGCGCGAAAGAATTCCAACGATTCAGTGCCTCGCGGTCGGGTGGCCGCTCCTGGCATCGGCTATGATGGGATCATGATCGCCAACGACTCTCCCGCCCCAGCCGCGGCGGGATCGCAGCCCCCGAAGCTCGCGAAAAAGCGGTTTTTGCACGACGCCGCCGAGCATGTCCGCGACACGGGCCATCGGGCATTCGTCCGCAAAGCGCTCAGCGGCTACTACGCGAGCCGCGACGTCCAGAAAGCCCGGTTTCGCGACTGGGAGCATGCCCGCGATGCGGCCAGTCTGGCTAAGTGGTCGGCCGTGAACCGACTCGACGAACTCCTGCCGCAGTTCGTCGCCAACTTCGAGGCCAACGGCGGGCAGGTGCACTGGGCGCGGGACGCCGAAGAGGCCCGCACGATCGTGCTCGGTCTGGTGCAAGCCGCCCGGGCCAGGGCGGTCATCAAGAGCAAGTGCATGACCAGCGAGGAGATTCACTTAAACGCGGCGCTCGAGGCCGACGGCTACGGCGTGGTGGAAAGTGATCTGGGCGAGTTCATCCAGCAACTCCGTGGCGAGCCGCCGTATCACTTCGTCTTCCCCTGCATGCATGTGCGTCGGGATGAGATCAGCGACCTGTTCGGCAAGCATCTCGGCACGGCACCGACCGACAGTCCAGAAGAGCTCACGATGATCGCCCGTAGGCACATGCGCCAACTCTACGTCGACGCCGACGTGGGGATCACGGGGGCGAACTTCCTCGTCGCCGAAACAGGCCAGATCTCGATCACGGAGAACGAGGGCAACGCGCGACTGACCGCGGCGCTGCCGCGGGTGCACATCGCCATCTCTGGCATCGAGAAGGTGGTGGAGCACCTCGACGATCTCGCGGTGCTTCTGCCGATGCTCGCGACGGCGGGAGCGGGCCAGCCCATGACCTGCTACAACACGCTCTACGCGGGACCGCGACAGCCCGGGGAGGCCGACGGCCCCGAGGAGATGCATCTGGTCCTTCTCGACAACTCGCGGACAGCCCTCCTCGCCGACCCCGAACAGCGGGACAGCCTCCACTGCATCCGCTGCGGTGCCTGCCTGAATGTCTGTCCGATCTTCAAGAACGTCGGTGGCTTCACCTACGGCACCACTTACCAGGGACCGATCGGATCGGTGATCACGCCGCACCTCCGCGGCCTGACCGACTGGAACCACCTCTCGGCGGCCAGTTCACTCTGCGGAGCCTGCACCGATGCCTGTCCGGTACGGATCGACATCCACCACCACCTGCTCCACAACCGGCGCAACGCCGCCCGAACCGCCCCCAATGCCTGGGAACGCCTGGGGCACAGGCTGTTTGTGATGGTAGCCCGCCGCCCCTGGCTCTTCGGCCTGGGCGGGGCGGTCTTTCGACGCACGCTGCCGCTGCTGAAGGCTCTCCGGCCGCCGCTGTTGCGGGACTGGCTCGCCTCGCGCGACCTGCCAGCAGCCCCGCGGCAGAGTTTTCGCAGCCAGTGGGATCGCCGTCAGTCGCAGCAGCCCGCAGCTCCTCGGGAGGGCAGGGGATGAGCGGCGAGAAGGGAATGTCTGCCCGCGAGGTGATCCTGGCGCGGATCAGGGAGGCGCTACGCGTGCCGGCACCGCTCCCGCACGGCCTTGCCGTGGAAAGCCAGTCGCAGGTGCGCCAACCGCATCCACCGGCGGCGGTCACGACGAGCGGCGCGTCCACGGCGGGCATCGCGGTCGCGCACCCTTCCAGCGGGCTGCCCACCCTCACCGTGCTGCCCGAGGAAGTGGCCCGGCCGTGGCTGCCTGATGGCGGCGAGACGCCAGCCGAACGGCTCGAACTTCTGATCGAGAATCTCGTCAAGCTCCGCGCCATCGTCCAGCAGGTGCCCGATCTCACCGCCGCCAGCGACTACCTCTTCACGATCGCGCGGGAGCGGGACTGGCAGCGAGTCGCCTGGCATCCGCATCCGCTCGTGGAACCGCTGCTGGCTGGGGTGCCATGCGCGACCTACCGGGTCGGCGCCGCGGATTTCGACAAAAAATCGCTCGAATCCTGCGATGCCGGCATCACGTCGTGCGAAGCGCTGGTCGCCCAAACCGGTTCGATCCTCGTCTCCAGCGCCACCTCGGGCGGACGGGCCCTCTCGATCCTGCCGCATGTGCACGTGGTCGTTGCCACGTGTGACCAGATCGTGGCCACGCTCGCCGATGCCCTCCATGCCGCGAAGGACCGGTATGACGGCCGCATGCCGAGCATGCTCTCCTTCATCACCGGCCCCAGCCGCACCGGCGACATCGAGCGGATTCTCGTGCTGGGCGCCCACGGCCCCAAGGAATTGATCCTCATCCTGGTCGGCTGACGGCCTCTCGCCCCCGCAGCGAGAATCGCATGCCGGTCTCGTCGCCTGCCACCATCGCTGCCATGACGTCGCCCCGCTGCCCTGTCTGTCAGGGTGAAACCGTCGAGATCCGCGCCAAACTGATCTGCCGGGCGTGCGGCATGATCCTCGAAACATGTTGCGAGGGCGGGCCAATGGGTTCGGGCATTTCCTGCCCGCGGCCGCCCGCATCACCGCCACCATCGGCGCCACCGGACGAAACTCGGCAAGGCTGAGTTTTTCGACCAGGAAAGATCGATCTTCTGCTGTGAGTTTGCCTGTCGCGCAAACCCTGTCGGTCGCGGTGATACGCCACGTACGGCTCCGCGATCTGCTTCGGGTGGGCGACTGACGACTCGGCCGGGTGATTGTGGCGGAGGTTCACCGACTGGGGGTGGCCTTCACGCGATGCCTGGAAACGTGTTTGCAAAACGTTTTGCCTGTTTTTTCCTCTGGAGGTTCCTGTGAAGAAGCGTTTGACTTTCGGCTTCCTGCCGTGGGTGGCCGCCGCCGGCGTCTGTGTCGTTGGTGGTTTTGTTCGCGGTGAGGATGCCGCGACGACTGTTCCGGCCGAGGGCTCCGTCCTGGTCGGCGGTGCCGATGCTGCTGCGGCCGCTCCGGCCGAGGCTGCGGCGATCGACGGCGCTGCCGCCGATGCCGGCATGAAGACGGTGAAGGTTTGGAAGATGGTCCCGGAGATCCGGGAAGTTGAGAGCACGGAGTGGGCGACCGAGGTGCGTGAGCGTTCGTTCACGGTCACCAAGAAGGTCCCGCGGATCGAGGAGCGGACTCGGAACTACACGGTGATGGTGCCGGAACAGCGCACGAAGTCGGTGGACTACACCGTCAACGTGAACGTTCCGGAGACGCGCACCGCGACCTACAACGTCTCCGTCCCCTACACCGAGCAGCGTGAAGATGCCTACACGGTGATGGTGCCGGTCAAGGAAGAGCGGACCCGGTCGTGGAAGGTGAACGTGCCCTACACCGAGCAGGTCGAGCAGTCCTACACGGTGATGGTGCCGGTCAAGGAAGAGCGGACGGCCACCTACAAGGTGAACGTGCCCTACACCGAGGAGCGGACGGCCACCTACAAGGTGAACGTGCCCTACACCGAGCAGCTCGAGCAGGC
>JBIIOL010000205.1:0-6097 GCA_044336965.1 Pirellulales bacterium
CTCTTTGGCATGGACGTGCGGCCGTTGCTCGAGGCACGGTTGGCCCGGCCGGAGGCCGCACGCTATCCGCGGCAGTTTCTCTACGTGGGCAGATATGCCGCGGAGAAGCGGCTCGACGTGCTCATCACGGCCTACGAAAAATACCGCCGCTGCGTGACGGATCCTTGGGGGCTCACGTGCGCCGGCATGGGCCCGGAGAAGTCGCTCCTGTCCGGCCAGCCGGGCATCACCGACCTTGGCTTTGTGCAGCCCGACGCGCTGCCCGATCTCTTCGCCGGGCACGGCTGCTTCGTGATAGCCAGCGACTATGATCCCTGGCCGATGGTGATCGCGCAGGCGCTTGCGTCAGGCATGCCGGTGGTGTGCACGGACGCGTGCGGCAGCCACGAGGAACTCGTGAGGCCCAATCTCAACGGCCGGGTCGTCCGCACGGGCGATCCCGACAGCCTCGCCGAGGGCCTCGAGTGGATCCATGCCCACGCGGCCGACCTGGCCGCCATGAGCCCGCGGTGCGTAGCCGCCGCGGCGCCCTATTCAGCCTCGGCGTGGGCCGCGCGGTTTCATGCCCTCTGCGACCGTGTGATTGACTCGTAAACAGTCACCATCGCCTGGCCGACGCTCGCCCACTGGTATTTGGCTTCGACGAGGCTGCGGCCGCGGCCGCCCATCGCCGCCCGCTCGTCATCGCTCAGCCCCATCGCCTCGGTCAGCGCCGCGGCGATGCCAGCCGCGGTCACGTCCACCCACCAGCCGCAAGAGCGATCGATCTCGCTCCAAGGAGTACCCTTGGTGGCGATCACGGGCACGCCGGCCGCGAGCGCCTCGGCCGCCACGGTCCCGAAGTTTTCGCTGCGCGACGGCAAGACAACCACATCCGCCTCGCTCAAGGCCCGAGCCTTGTCCGCGCCATAGAGGCCGCCACGAAACGTCACGTTTCCAAGGCCGAGATCACGGGCCTGTTTTTCAAGCCGAGCCCGCGTTCCCTGTTCGTCCGGACCAGCGATCGTGAGCTGCCAGCGCTCGGCTCGCGGCTCCTCCCGGGCCGTGAGCCTCCATGCGTCGAGCAGGAGATCGAGCCCCTTGAGAGGGTGCAGCCTTCCCAGGTAGAGCACCTGCCGCGTGCGATCCGCAGGCTTTGGCCCACGGTCGAGCGGCGGGATCTCGACGCCGTTGGGAATCACTTCTATCCGCGGATGGCCGCCGACATACCGTTCGATCCAACCCCGTTCCGCGTCGCTCGTGGCGTGGATCGCCGTGGCCCCCCGCAGAGCGCGACGATCAAAGACTCCCGCGAGGCGTTTCTTCCACGCCGAGTGGGCCAATCGCACGGGATCGAGGCAGCCACGTGGCGAGATCACGAGCGGCTTCCGCATGGTTCTCGCCGTTTGGCAAGCCCACCACACCGGAAACGTCCAGAGCGAATGTACGTGCACTAAGTCTGCCTGAGCAACGAGCGGCCGCATGCCCCGCGCCATCTCCCACGAAAAAAATACCGTGGTGGGGAAGGAAGGAGCGAACCGAGCGATTCGCACTCCCTCGGCCACGGCTGCATCTGTCGCCGGCGAGAGCGGCTCATCGGGATCAGCGACCGTGGCAATCACAGCCTCATGGCCTAGCCGCACGGTCTCACGGGCGAGCCGCGGCACGGCCTCGGCCAGACCGGCCGCCGACGACTTGAGCCCGGCAACCACATGCAGGATCTTCATGATCGTGGCAAAGGCTCCGGCAGCCCGCGACAGACGGCCCGATTCCGCTGAGCTTTGCGAAACCACGCGTTTGCCTCCTCCACGGGCGCGCCGGTTTGTAAAAGCGCCTGCCCAAGAGCGAGCGGAAGCCGCGAGTTCCACGGATCGATGGCGGCCATACGCTCGGCGCGGGCGATCGCCGATTCGATCGGGAGCGGCGACCGGATGGGAGCGGCACGAGAGTCGCGGGGCTTTGGAGATGCCGCGACCATCGCTTCCCGCAGCGAGCGCTCTGCGGAATCCGAGCAGGCATCGCGGCCCAAGAGGAGAAACGCCGCCATGCTCGCCGTCACGAAAGTGGCCGTCAGCCAGCGAGGAGCTGGTTTGGCCCGAGCCTGCCGGCCCGCCGACTCCGGCACGCTGCCCAGGCAGAGGCCGGCAATAACGGCCGCCAGGAAAGCGTTGGCCGGAACATGCAGGTTCCAGTCAAAGAGCGAGTGGGCCAGCAAGGCGGCTAGGCAGGCCCACGGTCCGGAATCCAGCAGTCTTGCCGGGGTGAACGGCCGTCGCAAAAACTCTCGAAAGCCGTTGGCCAGCAGCCAGATCGCCCCCGCTGCCACCGCCAGGCCTGCGAGGCCGGTCTCGGCGAGCAGTTGAACGTAGTCGTTGTGCGCGAAGTACAACACATGTTCCCCTCCCACGATCCGCGAGTAGAGGTCGGAATAGGTGCCCAGGCCGGTCCCCAGCAGCGGCGATGCCCGAAACATTCTCAACGCTGCCCGCGACGCGATGGCCCGGACATCGTCCCGCGCGGCCAAGAGCCTCGACTGCACCTGTTCGGGAACGAGGTCATACAAGCCCTGAAAGTTGGTGAGAAACATCGCGGCAAACAGCAGGATGAACGCCGCGCACGCCACGGCCAGCCATGTGGATCCCCGCCGCAGCCTTCCGGGCGGCATGACCAAAGCCAAGAGTGCCGCGCCCCCCATTGCCAGTGAGGCTGCCCCCGCCCGAGACGCCGCGATCTTCCCCACGAGGTAGAGCGCCGCAACGAATACCGCCGCCGGCAGCGCCGCAGCGGCGGCGCGGGGCAGCCGCTCGCGCGAGAGGAAAAGCATCGCGGCCAGCAAGACCGGCAGCGTCAGATACACGCCGCCCGCGAATTGGTTGCTCGTTGGATACGGGCCGAATGCATCGCCCACCACCTTCAGTTCCGTGAGATACCTCATGGCGCCGGCCTTCTCCCAATCAAGGTAGCCCCAGCCGGCAGTCTGGGTCGCTGTCAGAACCGTCGTCCGCCAAAATTCGATCTGCCCCCGCATGTCGACGACGCCGAGGAGCATGCGAGTGCTGCGATCAAAGGGAAAAGCAACAGCCAAAACGAGGATCATGACGGCTGCGACGCATAGCGCGCCGATCATCCAGCGGCGGAGCGTCGGAATGCGCGATAGCCCGGCGACCGCGGCGACTGTTCCCAGCCCAAGCAGCAGCCGACGGCCGCAAGCGGCCGTCGACGCAGGATCGATGGAGATAGTGCCCCACGCGGTTGTCGTTCCCACGTGCGCGGCCTTCCAACTCCCTCCGGCTAGAGGCGCAAGCCTGACGAGCACCGCATCCGGCAGCGGAAGCAGTTGGATTCCCACGAGCGCGGCGATGACCAGTGGCATTCCCAGCGACCGCATCGTGCCCCCGAGCGACACCGCCCAGAGGGCGATCGTGGCTGCCATGGCTCCCTCGAGCGCCAGGCGGCCCCATTCGTGCGTGCCGCCCATGGCCAGGGGCCCCCACACGATGGCGAGGCACACCATCACCGTCGCGAGTTTCATCGCCACCGTCGGCGCCTGGGCGGCAGGCAGAGGCTGGGCTGGCTTCGATGGAGTGGCCTGGCGTGGCGGGATCGACATGGGCTTGCGGCGTCGCACGCCGTTCCATCACTGTTTGGGCGTCACGCCGGCGGCTTGGTGTGGCTGCGGCAGTGTGCACCGGTCGCCGAGCACGATTCCGCCAGCCACCAGCATCCATTCATACATACCAGGGCCGGCAAGCCCGAAGATCGTGACCTCGCCGAGATTGCAGGCGAGAAACGCAGCAAACATTGTCAGCCCGGGAATGTTCCGGTCGCGGATGAGATTCACGAGCATGCTCAATAAAAAGACCACGAAAAAAGTCGCGCCGACCAGCCCCACCTCCTCCAGCACCGCGGTCGGCAAAAAGCCCTTCTCGACCGGCGCCGTGAAGAGCGTGGCATTCGCAATGAAATATGGGCTCGTCGACACCTGAAACCCGATGCCATAAATCGGCGAATCGAGGAAGTTTTGGTAACTCATCTCAAATAACCGCCGACGTGTCGCAAATGCCTCCTCGACGGTTAGTGATTCGACCTCACCGAGGCGTTTGGCGGCGAACGAGAGCACGCTTTTCGTAATTTGGCCGTCGAGCAGCGTGTCGGTGATCGCGAGGGCGATCGCTGCCACGGCCATCATGGCGATCAAGGTCGGTCTCGACACGTTGATCCGCAGCCGCAACCGCCGTTTCCTATGGAAGAAAAGTGCTGCCGCGAATGCCACTATCAGGCCTGCCAGCAACGTCCCTGCCCCCGTCCGCGATCGCGTCATAAACAGAAACACGAGCAACGCTCCGGCAATCGGCAGGCACACCCACCGGTTGCGATGCCCGGCAAAGAGATAGACGCAAGCAAGGTAGAGAATGAGAAGGGCGCTCGCCGGTCCCATCGTTTGCGAGTGATAGAAAGCGAGATTGTAGAGGCCGGATTCCGTCGAGAATTCTCCCTTGAAGTTGGCTCCCACGCCCAGTGCCAGTGCCAGGCCGCACAGCATGGCGATCATCGCGGCCTGGGCGATATACCACTCTGTCGTGTCGGTGCGGGTGCGGCGGATCGAGCCCATAAAGCCGAAGATACCCGTCATGCCCACCCAGAAACTGAAAAGCTTGAGAAGCGCGATGTGAACGTAATACCCGCTGAGAAGCGAGCAGGCTGCTGCCACCAGGCAAAACGTTGTCAGGGCAAGGTACTGCGGAGACGTGAGCCATCGCGAATCCCCGCCCGCCAAGGCGAAGCGGCCGGTAAATGCGAACAGGTTAAGAAAGCGACCGAATGTCCAGGGAATCGTCTTCGGCACAAACGCGGTGTTGGCGCATAGCCCGAGCATGGGAAGCATCGCGCCAGCGAGCGCCGTTGCCGGCCGCCGTGTAAGCATGAAGCCGCAGATCAGAAAAAAAACGATGTTGCCGGCAACCCCGGCCTTGTTGATGAGAAGACCCGCAACCGACGCCGTCGCGATCGTGAAGATTCGCCAAGGCAAAAGTGGCGAGCATGGAAAAGCCACCGTCGTCGACGCCTGCTGTGGCGGATGCGCGATCCCCGGCTTCACAAGCGAATGCGCGATGCTCATCGGGAGGCCTCCGGCGGCCCAAGAAGCAGGCCACACAATCGGTCGAGCGACACCTCCCGAGAATACCGTTCCGCGGCCAACGCGGCAGCCCGACTGCCCATCTCCTGGAGCGCCTGTTTCCCCAGTTCGCGGGCGAGACGGATCGCTTTTTCAGCCCCGGCAATGTCGCCATGCTCGACGCACCAGCCCAGCCCGTTCGCCGTCACGATCCGGCCCGCAGGGCTCTGTTTTGATCCCAGCACGAGGATCGGTTTGCCCACCTGCATGGCCGTGTAGATTTTGCATGGATGCAGGATGCCGATCATGGGGTCGCCAATCGACACGACGTGGAGATCGCCAGCCGCCAGCGTCTCGTGCAGCTGATCCCTTGGCTGGTATGGCAGCGAAAGCACCGTCGCCGGGAGCGACTCGGCCAGATCCTCGACCGCCTTCTTGCCGCCGCCCCCGCCGACGAAGACGAACCGAATGTCGTGACGGTCGCGGAGGTTTTCTGCCGCCGCGAGGAGCGTGTCGAGCGGATTCTGCGGGCTGTGATTCCCGGCATACATCACCACGAAATGCTCGTCGAGAGCGTGACGCTGGCGAAACCCGCGGCCCCCCTCGGCCTGATCGGCTGTGGCGCCATCGAGAGGCCACGGCGGGATAACGTGCATCTTTTCGGGCACTGGCAGCTTCGCCAGGAGCCGCTGCCGCATGAAGTCGTCGAGGGCCACGACCACATCGGCTTGGGCGAGCGTGACGCGGTTGAGCCAGTCGAATATCCGCACCGCCAACGCCTCGGGCCGTGCTCGACCGGCGGCCACGAGCTGATCCGGATTGAGATCCATCACCCACCACAGCAGGCGAGCCCCGCGGATTCTGGCGATGATCGCGGCTGCGGGCCCAGTGAACGGCGGGCTCGTGCTCGCGAGCACCGCCCGCAGCCGGCCAACGAAGAGCCCACGAACGGTGGCCTGCAGTAAAAACAAAGTCTGCGCGACGAGGCGGATGGCCAGTGAG
>JBIIOL010000206.1:0-6075 GCA_044336965.1 Pirellulales bacterium
CGGTCGACGGTGCCGTCGACCGAAACGGAGCCGGCGAAGGGGCCGTTCTTCGACGAGATCAACGAGGAGACGGCCCCGGTGATCCGGGAGGTGTTCGAGCGGATCGCGAATGGTGAGCCGGCGTGGGCGGTGGGGGAGTGGCTGGATTCCATCGCGTTCGCGAAGGCGTCGTGGGCGCGGCAGGCGAAGTGGACGGCTGGCAACGTCAACGCGATCGTTCGGCGGACGATCTACCGGGGCTTTGAGACCAACCGCAAGAAGGTGGCAAAACGAAAACTCCGCACCGGCAAGTCGGAGTATGTCTGGAACGACGAAGACAAGATCCAGACCCGCGTCAGCGAGCACCTGCGGATCGTTCCCGATTGGCTCTGGTACAAGGCCAACGAGGTGGTCGACAAGCGGCGGGTATTCAAGAAGCCCGTCCGTGGTGCCGGCCATCCGCTCCGCGGCACCACCCGGGACCGCAAGGGACTCTTCTCGCAGATCCTTGTCTGCGGGATCTGTGGTGCGCCGATGTATTCCTACGGCGCGAAGAACGGCGACTACCGCTGCTCGGCTTCCGCGAAAGGAAAATGCTGGAACCGTGCCTACTGCATGCGGGAGCGGATGCAGCCGGCGGTGCTGGCGACGGTCGTGGATGCGGTGCTCTCGCTCAACGGAGCCCGTGTCGCTCTGATGGCCCGCGTCGCGGATTTGCACCAGCAGGGCGGGCCGGCGGCAGCCGAGCTCAAGGCCTTGGAGAAGGAGCAGCGGAAGCTTGAGGCATCCGTCGAGCGGCTGGGGGCGGCGATCGAGGGCGGCGAGGGTGCCGTCGCGTCGCTCTCCACGCGTCTGGCGGCCCGCGAAAAGGATCTGGCAGTGGTGCGGTCGCGTCTGGAAGACCTTTCCAGGCGGGCGGGCCGCGATGAAAAGCTGCCGGGGCCGGCGGAGCTGCTGCGGCATCTGGAGAGCGTGAAGGACGGTCTCGGCAGCGACGAAGGCCGGGCGGCGGTAATTCTTCGCAGCCTATTGGACGGCCCCATTCGCGTCGTGCCGTTCATGAGGGTCGACGGAAAGAAGGTCGTCCCGCGGCTGGAGTTCACGCTCAAGCTGGTAGGGGCGCTGCCGCCGGTGATGGCGGATGCGCTTCATCGTGATGGTGGTGGCAACGGCGATGCCGAAGCGGCCGGTGCAGCGGCCACGGTGCTCAATCGGTCGTTCTGCTTGGATGTGTTCTTCCAGCCGCAGCTTGTCCGGCATGCCACGCTGATCCTCGAGCAGCGGAGGCAGGGGAAGACGTTCAAGGCGATCGCCGCGGAGCTCGGCATGACGGACTACCACATGGAGAACGCCGCCAGGATCGTAAAGCTGATGGAGGAGCAGGGGCTCACGGATCCCTACATCCGGCTGATTGACAAGCCGGCCAGGGTATCGCGGTGGTGCAGCCGTCACTGGCTCAAGGCCGGGGAACGCAAGAGCGGCGGCCGGCGTCGCAAGGGGGCGTAGCCAGGGCGACCATTGAACCGAGCGTGCAGCAGGGGCGGCGCCTCGAGGGGCCGCCCCTGCTGGCTTTCGTCATTCAGGGGCTCGAGGGTGGTGATGCCGTAGATCTCGATGGGAGCCTATACTTATGCGGTGACGTCCACGAACCACTATGCCGACGCGTTATGAATCCCTCTGAAAAGCAAATGCACGTGCAAGCGACCGTGGGTGCCCACGGCTCCGTGACGCTTGACCAGCTGCCGTACGAGCCCGGCCAACGGGTGGCCGTGACCATCAGCCCGATCAGTTCTCAGGTTGCTGACCAGACGAGGCGGTATTCACTGAGCGGGTTGAAGGTTGAGTACGAACAGCCGTTCGAGAGCGTTGCCGCAGATGAGTGGGAAGCAACGAAGTGATCGTTCTCGATACGCACGTGTGGGTGTGGTGGGTGCATCAGGACGATCGGCTTTCATCGAAAGCCAAAGCCTTCATCGCCCAACATGAGACTCGACACATCGGAGTGAGTGCCATCTCCTGCTGGGAGGTGGCAAAACTGGTGGAGCGAGGTCGGCTGAAACTGCCGATGCCGACGGATCAATGGCTTCACGCTGCCCTTGCCTATCCAGGCGTAAAGCTCCTCGAACTCTCGCCAGACATTGCCGCCGAAGCCTGTTGTCTGCCGGGTGAATTTCATAGCGACCCGGCTGATCAGATTATCGTCGCCACCGCGCGAAATCATGGAACTGATCTGGTGACGATGGATCGGCGGATTCTGTCATATCCGCATGTCCCGCTGGCGCGGATGGATTAATCCGATTCCGGCTTTGCGATTGGTGTCTTCGGTTTTGCCCGCAGGCGCGCACGCTGTCCGGTGGCTCTGGCCCCTCAGATCGCTGGCTACACAAATCCACCCCCGGTCCGTGTTTACGCGCGCTCCCTGACGGCCTGTACGTCGTGGCTGCGGGCGGGGGTTAGCGACTGCCGCCCATCGTTGAAGTTTGGCTGGTCATTTGATGTTCGTTACGGCAGGGGCGGCGCCTTCGGGTGCCGCCCCTGCCTTCTTTTTTTCACGAAAGGTTCCATGGTGAAAATCACCACGTTTAACGACCGGCCGGTGCGGCATGTGCGATACATGCTCGACGGCACGGTCATTCTCAAGCTCTACGAGCGGCAGACTGGCGGCCGTGCTCGCCATCTCTGGGTGTCGCTGGCCCAGTGGCTGGTCGGTCGCGGCGTTTATCTCCTGGAGAGCCACGCCACGCGGCGAGCCCAGGCCCGTCAGTTCGCCGGCCGCCGCTGCGGGTGACAAAAACACCGCTGATGTCGCTGGCACGAGCACCCGAGAATAAGCGCGTTACCCGACCGGGTAACTCGCTTATTCCCGGTTCCCTAAGGATAAAGGATAGCCCGGTAAATGGCACCTCCGCACCGGTCTTCCGGCTGATGAGCGACTCGTGAGCCTCGGGAGGAGCGGCCCGGGCGGCCGGAGCGGGTTTCTCGAAACGCCCCGCACCCTCTTCGGTGGCGTTTTTCTGGCGTCTGCGCAGACCGCGTCCCAGTCGGCCGTTCCCGGGGCTTCGACGCCTCGCGTCCGACGCCGGTCAGAGGCTGTGGATGTCGATCACGGGCAGTTCGTCGGGCGAGGCTTGAAAGACGTCGCGATCGTCATGGATCTGCACGAGCTCGCCCCAGTCGGTGGGCGGTCCACGAGCGGGTGACACCGGTGGTGGCTCGAGCGGTTTGCCGAGGTGTGTCAGGGGATGACTTCACGCGTGCGAAGCCATCCTGGCCTTCGCCCGCTTGCGAACCTCCGGTTCGAAGTGAGCCGGCTCCTGCCGGCCGTCTCCTCAAGGTCGGATGTCGCCGCCGCAGGTGGGGCACGCAAGTGGAAACTCCTCCCCCACCCGAGCCATCAGCTTGGCCCAGGCAATCCGTGAGGTGTCGTGCGAGCGGGGCTTGTGATTCGGATTCGCGTCGCAGACTCGATCAAGCATGTGCTGCCGGCGGTTCTGCGGGAGTCGGACTTTCTCCGGCGGAAGTATTCCCAGCCGATGTACGGCGCCATTGGAGGAATCCCCAGCCGCAACTTCTCCGGCATGGCGTGGGTGGACGAGTCCGATGGCAAGGTCCGCGATCCCTATATGCTGCTGCCACCGATCGGCGGCGGTAAACCGCAAGCCGAAAACGGCGGCGGCCAATACATGAAGACACTCCGCAACGGTGGCGCGGCGATGCAGGCCTACGCCGACCTCGTGCTCTACGACTGGACCGACGACCGACGTGTGGCCGTCCAGAAGGCCCTGCTGCGTTACTGCGAACTCGACACGCTGGCGATGGTGTTCATCGTTGAGGCTTGGCGGGAGTGGTGCCGGTAGTGGGGCTGTGGCTCACTGTTTGCTTTTTGCCTTGAACCACGACGCAAATTGTCGCTCCGTCTCAGCGGTCAGGTCCCCGCTAAGGGTTTCCACGACTTTGATATCTGTTTTCGTGAGTGCGATTTTCCCGGCCGGTGCAAAATGACCGTGGGCCATGAGGTGTCTGATTGCAGTCGCGGGAATGCGGATGTTGTCGTTTTCTTCGTTGACGAACTCCAATAACTGCAACTTGATCTCTTTGTCCAAGCCTATTGGCCAGTCCTTCAATGCGGCGGAAATTCGGCGGAGAGGAGTCAAGATCTTGCAGTTTTTTATTTTCCAGTTTTTGATTCCATTTCCAATCGCCCCGCCCATAGACTCTGCGGCCGAATACGCCAACAAAAGGCCAATGCCAGCCGAATAGCCCTTTTCTAACGTCTTCGAGAGCCCACGGAGCCGGATTCCGTCGAATCGCTTCGCCACTCTTAAGCGGGCGTGAGCGCGGTACAGCCGCGCGACGGCTTGGTCTGGCAAATGGTCTGGCTGCTCGGTCTTGAGCCAGACTGTGAACTCGCGAAATAGCGGGAGAACAGGCATTCAGTGAACTCATCCAGGCATAGGGAAGGTAATCGCAGGAACAAATAAGAGAGCTGTGTGTTAATAAAGAGCCCGATGCCGGACGGAATGCGACGGCTTTTGTCGCGTCACTTTATGGTTGCCGCCTCAGACTCCGCACGCTGAACGCCAGGTAGACTCAGGGCAAGGCGGAAGCCCAGGATGCCGTCGCGGGCCGACGGGGCGAACTTAAAGCGGACCGCCGACCGGCAAAGCCCGGCGGAGAGGCTCCAGCACCCGCCCCGGAAGACCCGCCGGACCGAGGCCCCGGACGGCCCCTGCGGGTCGGTCACTGCACCAGTGTGGTATTCGCTATACCCGTCGTTCACATACTCCAATACATTTCCATGCATGTCGTACAGACCCCAAGCATTCGGCTGCTTCTGACCAACTAGGTGTGTCTGATTATCGGCGTTGCCGAGAAACCAGCCATACTCGCTAAGTTTTGACTCATCATTGCCAAACGAATATTTCGTCGTCGCGCCAGCCCGGCACGCATACTCCCACTCCGCCTCCGTCGGAAGCCGGTATCCCCGGCCCGCCTTTCGCTCTTCAGGAAGACCTGACAGCTTTCGGCAAAACTCCGTCGCGTCCTCCCAGCTCACCTGATCTACTGGGCGATCGGCGTCCTTCCAATGACTCGGCATGCTCCCCATCACACGCTTCCACTGGGCGTTCGTTACCTCGTAGACGCCAATATAAAAGGGGTTCGTCAGCGTCACCTGATGCGGTGTCTCGCCCGACTCCCCTCCGGCCTGCCCCATCGTGAACCGGCCCGCGGGAACAAGTTTGAGCTCAATACCAATCGAGTTACGAAGCGGGGGCAACGCCGTAATCGTCTTTGCCGGCAGCCCACCCAGCACCGCCGGTGGAACCGCCGACAGCTCGCCGGGATGCTTGGCGATCGCATCACCCACCCAGCCCGATGCCGTCTCGTCAAGCACACCTGCGACCGCAGCAACTCGTAGCACCGTGTCCCAGTCATTGGCTGCCAGACCCGATTCAAACCGGCCCCGATAGGTAGCCACGACAGCCGCCCTCAGCGTTGCATTACTGGGCTGCTTTAGCGTGGCCACCGAAGCCTGTGGTTCGAGTGACAAAGCCTCCAAAGCCTTGGCTACTGCACTTTGTGTGTCATCCTTCACCATGAGCGCTATTGCCTCCAGCATCAGGCCGCGGGCGCGTAACGGCCGAACCGCTTCGTCCGACGCCCCGGCGGTTTTTGCTGCCACCAGCGCCGTTTGAACCGCGGCTGGATCCTCGTGCGGAGGGTTTGCCGCGAGTTCCGCAAAGCGGATCCACAGTTCGGCGATGTCTGTCGACGGCAGTTCGTGTTTGCCACCTTCGGTGCAGGCAGTCGCCAGCCCCTTTTCATCGAACCGCTTCAGACAGGCTGCAGCCTGCAACTTCCACAATTCTGCGGCAGACTTTTCTTCGTCCGGTTGCACGCCGAGGTCCTGCCAGCCATCAGCCCCGGCCCGCACCGCCGCTTCGTCCCCCTTTTCGACACCCAACTCTCCGAACTGGAGCCACCATGCCGCCTCCTGCGTTTGGGACAGCCCGAATTTTCTGCCTTCCACGCATGCGACCGCAAGGCTCTTGGCGTCCAAAAGCTGGATCCTGGCACGGGCATACTCCTCCCACA
>JBIIOL010000207.1:0-6073 GCA_044336965.1 Pirellulales bacterium
GTCGGCATGCGCGAGCAGATGGTCGAGCGTGCCGTGGGTCTTGAGCAGTTCGGAGGCGATCTTCGGGCCGATGCCCGGCACTCCCGGCACGTTGTCGACCGCATCGCCCACGAGCGACAGGAAGTCGACGACCTGATCCGGCCTGATGCCCCAGTCGGCCAGCAGCTCCTCCGCACCGAAGAGGACGTTGTTTCTCAGGTTCAACAGTCGCACATGGTCGCCCAGCAGCTGCCGCGCATCTTTGTCGGACGTGGCAATGACACAGTCGCCGCCTGCCGCGACGGTCCGGACGGCGAGCGTGGCGAGCAGATCGTCGGCCTCGAAGCCAGACCGTTCGAGGCACGGAATGCCCATCACATCGAGCAGTCGCTTGATGAGCGGAACCTGCGGCACGAGGTCGGCAGGCATCTCCGCGCGGGTGGCCTTGTAGGCCGCAAATTTCTCATGGCGAAACGTCGGGCCGGGCGCATCGATGGCGCACACCAGATAGTCAGGCTTCTTCTTCTCGATGATGTCGAGCAGGTCACGGGTGAAGCCAAACACGGCCGACACCGGCGTGCCCTCGGGCGATGCCATCTCCGGCAGGGCATGGAAGAGCTGGTACACCCGAGAGAACGTATCGATCGCCCAGACCGTCTTCCCGCGCAGATCGGGATCGGGTGTCGATGAGGATGCTGTGTCGGTCGGCATGAATGGTTCCAGAGGCGGTGGAAGCATACCGGCCAGCATGCTCGAAGACGAAGCTTCAAAGGTTCGGCATGTGAAATCACGCGCAATGGTTCGCCGGCTGCGGCAACCTTCACGCGAAACATGGCATCCTGCCATTTTCGCTTGGCCGACCTCCGTCGGCTGGTGCTTACCCGGCCGGCTGTGTTCACGAAAAACATCGCATCGTGCGATTTTTTCTTTGCGGGCCTCCGCCCGCTGGTGCGAACCCGGCCCTCCGGGCCTGGCGCACAGTATCCCGTCGCTTGCGCTCAGGGCTTGTATGGGACTCGGAATCATCCGTGAGGGGCTGCCCGTGTCCCGAGAGCCGGCGTTGCTGACCAGCGGAGGCAGGATGCCGGAGCGCAGTCAGCATCGAGCGAGCGGAGGCCATGGATGGCCGTAGCGAGCGTCCGGCGACGGGGCACGGGCAGCCCCGAACCGTCACGTCCAGTCGAGACTGGCGTGAAGTCAATCGCCGCTCGGCGGCTCGTATTCGAAGTCTTTCCACTTCATCGCGCGGCGGAAGGGCTCGATGCGGAGCACCACTTCGCCATTCTGGAAGATCCGCACGGTGCCGCTGGTCTCGCTCACCGCCACCGCCACGCTCCGCGTGCGGCGGGTGATGGCGGCCGCCGCCCAGTGCCGCGCACCAAGGCCCTTCGCCACCGAAACGTTCTCCGCGGATGCGTCGATGTAGCGGGCGGCGCCCTCCACGGTGCCGTCGGCCCCGACGACGAAGGCGCCGTCGAGCTGGGCGATCTCCTTGATGCCCTCGCGGACGCGGGGGTCGGTCAGCTTCCGTTCCGAGCGGCTGTAGCCGCGCACGGGGTCGAAGCCTGTGCTGTGGCTCGATTGCATCACCTTGCGGGTGTCGCCCACCACGAAGAGCGTGCCCACGGGCTTTCCCTCGCGGCCCTCACGGCCGATTTCCACCGCGAGGTCGACGACCATCTTGAGCGTCTCGAGTGGAACCTTCGTTTCGAGGTTGCGGAGGTCGCGGCTGGTGAGCTGTCCGAGATGCTCCTCGAGGCGGAGCACGCTCACCGAGTCGATCGTGCCGGCCTCGAAGCCGCTGTAGACGGCCACCACCTGGGCCTCGGGCGCGATCATCTCCGCAGCCACGCACTCGAGGAGGGCCTGCGTGAGCCGTTCGTGAACCGGCAGGCCCGCCACGTCGAGCGGCACGCCGCGGAGCCCGTGATCCGACACACCCGCCAGATGGGAATCGTCGTCGGCCGCCACCAGCACCGGTGCGGCGCCGGCGAAGCTTCGCACCCGCTCCCAGTCGAGCCGCTGCTCGACCAGCAACAGCATCGCCTCGGACGCGGTGGCCTCATACAGCCGCGCAGCCACGTCGAGAAGCTGCTCCAACTGTTGGGAAAGGTTGACAGAGGTCATCGCGGTTGCATCCCGGGCGGATCCACGCCGTGGCCGACACGATGTCGCCACGATTCATCAGCCGATGACGCTCAGCCTATCCAGCCGTGCCACGGTTCGCCGCAGCAAGCCTACGGGGAGACCACTGCCGGTTCAAGAATCGGCTCTCAACCGAGCGACGAACAGGGCTGTCAGCGGATCGCCTTGCGTGGCGATTCATCGGCAGTCGGCGACCCTGTCGCGGACTGATCCGCCAGCCGCGACTCCGGCGTGACCTTCGTCGGGTCGGCCTTCATCGGGCCATGGAACGCGGCGATTCCGCCCGGCAGCACGCTGCCCCAGGCCCGCTCCCGATAGATGGTGAGGGCGTGGAGGGCGTGTCCGAGCGGTCCGATCTTCCAGTCCCGTGACGGCTCCCGGGCCAGCGCGGTCGAGAGGAACTCCACCGCCGCCGTCACGCGGGGCTGGAAGAGCGCGTCCTGGTCGAGCGAGGCGACGAGCCACTCGAGGATGTGGCCGGTCGTCTGAATCTTGCGGTCGATATCGTCCTCGCGATCGGCCGGATACTTGAACCACTCGGTGCTGAACGAGCCATCGCGGTTCTGGAGTTTCGTGAGCGCGAACTGCTGATAGTCACGGACGAATTTGTCGGCCCGCAGGTAAGCACCGCCGAGTTGTCCCGTGGCCCGCAGCCGCCGCTGGCAGCCGTAGGCGAGTCCAAACAGCCGATGGGTGCCGCCGCACGGTGCTCCGCGGATCGGCTGCTCGATTTCCTCCGACACCAGCTTCTCCAGCGACCACTGCTTGCCGTCCCGTGCGGTCCACTCGGAGTCGGTGGGCAGGTAGTGGGCCAACGCGATGAGCGCGAAGGTGAGTTCGGTGCCCGACTTGCAGGCGAGCTTCTCCTCCGCCACGAGATCGGCAACCGTGAAGGACTTCGACTGGATCGTGATCGGCGAATTCGTCGCCACGCGGCACTGGGCCAGGATGGCGAGATACTGGGCCGAGTGCCCCTGCACGCCGATGCCGCGGAGCGCGGTCAGCCGATCTCCAGCCGCGGCGAGCATGACCTGACCGCCGCAGCGGCCGCCGGTGTTGACCCAGCCGATGGCGTTCACCGGATCGCCGGCCGGGCCACCCACGCGAATCTTCGTCGGGATGCCGAAGGCGATGAAGCCGTGCATCACCTCCCACGGTGTGTGTTGGGCCGTGTTGAGAGGACGGCGTTGGTAGGCCGCAAGCGTCTGGGTGATGCGGGCCCGCAGTCTTGCGAATCTGGGCGTGGCCGGTGCCGCAGCGCCGGATGGCATGGCGTCCTTGTGCGAACCGGCGTTACCGGACTCTGGTGGCCGTCTCGGCGGGACAGCGACCGCGTTCGTCGCGGCAGACGACCGCGCGGCCGTCCGCGGCGGGCGGGGCTCTGCGCGCTTGAAGGAGGGATCGGCTGCATCCGCGGCCACCTTCTCGGCGGCGACCTTCAGTGACGAGGCGAATGCCACCGTCTCGTTCCAGGTCGGTGGCCTGGTCACGATCGGCGCGGCCGGCGGCGTGGCCACTTTCGCCTCCGGCACGCTGACGGGCCTTGCCGCGGCGGGCCTTGCCGCAGCGGACCGACGCTCGAGGAGTTCCACCTCCTCAGGGCCCGGAGGCGTCGGCGCCGGGATGAACGCCGGCTCGGGCCCGGGCTGCCGACCGAGCAGTGTGTCGAAGAATTTTCTGGGGGTCGCGCGGGGGGCCGGCGGTGCCGCCTCGGGCAGCGACAGCCATGGGTGCGCCACGGCGAAGGCGATCGCCAAAGCACAGGCCTGAAGCCGGCGGCGGCGACGGCGGGCATGCCGGGGTGCAAGTGCAATCATGGGGTACGTCAGAGTTGGCACACGGTGATGATGCACTGAATACAACTGCTCGTCGTGGTCTTCGAGTCGCGCGACGAGTCTTGTATCGGCTATCTCCCCACCAGACAGTTGCCGCTTGCCGGAGGCCGCCCGAGGATTCCGGCAGCTTGCCAGAGCCCGCCAGACTGCCTGAACTCCCCGAACGACCGGCGTTCGCACGGGGCGGCATCTTCAACGGCCCGCCGGTCTGGCCGGGTGCATGCAGATCGGGTGCATCAGACCAGCTGCATCAGAAGAGTCGGCGAAATCCCTCGGCTATCGACCACTCGGCCTTGTGGGCGTCTGGATCGGCGGCCCATTCCCGCCAGTCGTTGACGTCATTACCGAGGTCGCGGCCGCTGACCTGCTTGAGCGACGCGACCGCCCGATACTGAACCGCAGGATCGCCATCCTCCAAGGCCCGCGCCAGCACCGGGATGGCCTGTTTGTCCTTCAGTTCACCCAGCATCTTCAAAGCACGCAGCCGCACATCCAGATCGGTATCAGTCTGGAATCGCGTGGCAAGGAGTTGGACCGCATCGGCTCCGCCCCGCTTGGCCCACACGTCACAGGCACGGATCCTCACCATCTCGTTCGGGTCCTGCATCGCGCCTGTGCAGATGGCGGTGGCAGCGGCCGTGTCAAATTCAGCCGCGGCCTCCAGAATCCTGCTGCGGACGCGAGGATCGTGCTCCTCGAGCATCATGCGGACGAGATCCTGAGTGAATTCCATCTGATTCTGTGGCGACTCGGACTTCGCGGCCTTGGAACGTTCCGCAAGCTTTTTGATCCGCGTGTCGGCGGTGAAACCGTACTTTTCCTGATCCCGGACGGCCTTGTCTCGCCGCGTCCACGGGTTCCAGCTCGCGCATCCCGTGAGCATCATGGATGCCAGCAGCACGAGGGACACCACGCGAGGCAGCGGAGCCGACCATGCATGGGAGGAGGATGAACGCGACGCGGATGCTGTCGACGCGGATGCTGTCATGGATCGTCACCAGCTGATGGGGCCGTGCCGTCTGGGGGGGACTGGAGGGCAGACCGTATCGCCCACGAACGGGTGGAACCAGATCAAATCGGGCCATGATGGGGCGGAGGCGGGCCTGCCGATCCCCACGTTCTTCCCCAGTTCGCCTTTCCTCGTCCGACCAAACCTGTTCGCATGGCGTGATTCACCGCCCCCGGAGCCAGCCGGCATGTTCCGTTCTTCCAGACTTGTGATGGGCCTGGCGTTGGCGTGGGTACTCGTCGGGGATGGCTGGGCTGCCCCGGGCGGGAAACCACAGCCGGAAACGCGACAGGTGGAACGAGTCGAGGTGCAGGGAGACGGTGGACGGCGACAGATCGAGGGGGTCGTGGTCGTGGAGGCCGTCGATGGCGGACTCCTGCTCGAGCGGGCGGATGAACGACTGGAACTAGTGCAGCCGGGGGACATTCTCTCCCGCACGCCCGTGGCCCAGCCCGAACTGGAATCGCCGCGGGATCTCGGCCGCAGAATCCTCGGTGAACTGCCGCCAGGCTTCGACCTGCTCGTGACCAAACACTACTGCGTGTGCTTCGACACCTCGCGGGCCTATGCCCAATGGTGTGCCGCACTGTTCGAGCGGCTCCACGAGGCATTCGCCAATTTCTGGAAACAGGCGGGCCTCGAAATGACGCCGCCGCCGCGGCCGCTGCTGGTCGTGATCTTCGCCGACCGGCAACGGTACGAGGCCTTCGCGGCCCGCGACCTCGGTGCCGCCACCGACCGGGTGGTCGGCTACTACAACCTGATGACGAACCGCGTCACAACCTTCGACCTGACCGGAAGCGCGGGCATTCCACGGCCCACCGGTCAGGCCGCGGCCCGCGCCGGATTCGAGATTCTTGGGAGCCCGGAGGCGTCCGGCATGGTCGCCACGCTCGTGCACGAGGCAACCCACCAGATGGCCTTCAATGGCGGACTCCATCAGCGGCTGGCTCCGGTGCCACTCTGGCTCAGCGAAGGCGTGGCCACCTATTTCGAGACGCCCGATCTTGCCAGCGACCGCGGCTGGAAGGGAGTCGGCAACGTCAACACGGCTCGGCGGGAACGGTTTCTGACGAACTATCGCGCCGGCACGCTCGAGCAGATC
>JBIIOL010000208.1:0-6066 GCA_044336965.1 Pirellulales bacterium
CAGCCCGCCGTTCTACCTGTCAGTCGAATCTCAAGCAGATGGGGCTCGGGAGCCAGGTGCACGAGCAGGCATACGGGTTTCTGCCCACGGGAGGCTGGGGCTGGAGGTGGGTCGGCGATCCCGATCGCGGTTTCGACAAGCGGCAAACGGGCGGCTGGGCCTTCAATTTGCTGCCCTTCGTGGAGCAGCAGGCGGTCCGCGACCTCGGCCGTGGTCTGCAGGACCCTGTCGCGAAGGCCGATCAGGCGGCGATCCGGTTGGCGACGCCGCTGCCGATTTTCAACTGCCCCTCACGCCGTCCGGCGACGCTCTGGCCCGTGACTGCCGGCCGACAGTTTCGTGTCACGTCGGTGCCGACGGTGGAAAGCCGCCGCGTCGAGAACGTCATCCGTGGCGACTACGCCGCGAACATGGGCAGCGGCGCGCCCCCCTACGTGTATCAATCGGGAGGTTCCCCATCGACGATCGAAGAGGGCGATCAGGCGACCGATCAGGATTGGATCAATACGTGGTTCGACGCGTTCTCGCCGCCAAGGGCACCCGACGGCGTGATCTTCCGCCGCAGTATGATCCGGCAGCGCGACATCACCGACGGCACGACACACACCTACCTCCTCGGCGAGAAATACATGGACCCGAAGGCGATGGCGGACGGGAGCGAACAGGGGGACGACCAGTGCCTCTACTCGGGGCACGACCGTGACGTGCTCCGCGTTGGATTCTCCCCTCCCTACCCCGACACCCGCGGCCTCGACATCTACGACCTGTACCCCAACCCCAACGCGAGCAACCAAAGCCCGAAGCCGATCGCCTTCGGCAGTGCCCATCCGATGGCCTGCGGCATGGTGATGGCCGACGGATCGGTGCGGACGACCGACTACTCTATCGATCCAGCCGTCCATCAGGCGTCCTCCTCGCGCAACGACGGAAACGTTGCACGCTAGGGCAGAACTCAATGCGTTTCAGAAACGGGCGAGGGGCGTTGCGACAGGTCGTCGAAAAAGTTCCGAGTGTCCTCAGCCTCGGCAACGTCATGCAGTTTCCTCCGGAGACGGGCGAGCACAGAGTCGGTGACGTCGCGGCCTCCCGTCATGTTGACGGTCAGCAAACGGACGACGTGCACAATTACTATGACCACTACGGGCAACGCCAAGAGCAGTGGAAGCGATAGAATCACGAGGCCGCACCACAGGACCGTGACGATGGTCGCAAACAGCGAATACCCGAGTCTCTGGGCAACCAGCACTTCGCCGGGCTGCACCAGATAGAGGTCGCCATCGTAGGTGTCCCCATCATCGAGAACCTGGCTTTGACGGAAATTGCGCCATGAGAAGACCCGGAATCGGCTTCCATCGCGAATCGACGCCAGAATGAGGTCACATTGCTCAGCGGTCAGAGCCTCGAAAGCCGCGGCTGAGAACTTCTGCATGGACGTCGCGTCTCCTGCGAAGGAATACCAACAGGAATAGGGTCGAGGAGACGTCGCGGTCCTCACTACCATGGAGGCGGAAACCGCGAGAGAGACCGGACGCCTACCCTCAGCCGCCGAACAGTCGCCGCAGCCCAGACAGGAAATCCCGCTTCGCCGCTTCCTGCTCCTCTCGCCGCATCCGCTCGAAGAACACCTCGAGCGACTGGATTTCATCCCGGTCGAGACACAGCCCAGCACAGTCAGGGCATGCATCAACGAGCACCATGGTCACCAGCAGCGCGAGAACGGACGCGGCGATCGTCGAAGGTGAGCGGCCTGCCTGGGCAAGCGTGCGTGTCAACGCAACGCCCCGTATCCAATCGTGGCAGGACGATGGGCGGTCTATTGGTCTCTTCGGCGATCGCCCACCGCTTCACCACCGTCCGACGTCATCACTGCCCTGATCACGTCGGGATCGACGGAGGGATCGAAGGACTGCACGCTGCCATCGAAAAAACTGATGAAAAACAGCTGGCCGGGCCTGGTTGCATGGCCCAGTCCAGCGAGTGGCTTTTTGGCGTCAAACTCGTGATCCGCGGGCTTTGTCCACGGTACGGCACGGTCGCGAGCCACCTCGATCACCGCAGCTGTTTTGCTCGTGCCATCAGTAATGGCAGCGATCTTGGGGCCGGTGGCCGGATCGCGGAAGGCAGTGCCCTTCCCCACAGGCAGCTGGGTCGTGGTGAGGCCCGCTCCCGCCACCTCCGGTGGAAGGCTCGGATCGCCGTAGACATCCGGCATACGTGCCAACAACTGCTTGTTGTGCTCGCTATCCCACGGCTCATCGAGGTGGAACTGTCGGTAGAGTTCCTCCTGCTCGATAAAGGGAAGGATCGCCACCCGCCAACTGAGAAGCGGCTTGCCGGCCTTGTCGACTATCGCCGGGGCCGGAAACCTTCTGTTCGCATTCTCATACATCAGCATCGCGAGCGTGATGAGCTTGTAGTTGTTACTCACGTTGGTACGCCTGGCAGCCTCGCGTGCTGCCTGCACGGCCGGCAGGAGGAGCCCCACCATCACGCCCGCCGTGGCTGGCGAACCGCCCACCAAGCCGTTGGCGCTGGCAAGCGGCCCCAACGGGAGCGTGCCGGTCGACCGCACGAGGATGCCGTCGAAGCCCTCACGGCCCTGCCGCTGAACCACTGCAACTCCTGGCCTGACGTAGGGCATGATCGACGAGGCTGACGGCAACTGCGGCAACTGAAGCCGAATTCCCTGTTGGGCCAGCGTTCCCTGCGCCATGGGGGCCGCAAGTTCATAGGCTCCGCACAGCGAGCGGGCCAGTGGGGCCGTGTCGATGTAGCTGACAGCCGCCGGCGGGTTGCCGTCGAGAGCCTTTGCCACAGCCGGCACGTCGGCAAGGCTGCGGTCGTCCCGTTTCCGGGAAAGAAGTGTCTTCATCAGCTGCGGTGAGAACGTCACCAGGAGTTCGTCATCCGCCAGACACCACGTGGGCGTGAAGGGGATCGGTTGCTGGGGTGTGCTCTCCAAACAAAACAACGTCTGGCCCCGGTAGTCGACCTCCTTGATCACGACCGGAAAACCGCCCTCCAAAGCAGCCGATGCGTCACGGATGACCCGCAGCAGCAACGACTGGGTCTTGGCCAGCGTGGCGCGATTCCGGACGCCCACGGCGATGGCGATATCCGGCACAGGCAGGATGCTGCCCTGAAAGGCGATGACTCTCCAATCATCACCAACGGCGCGAAGCAGATCCCTGTCGATGTCGATACCGGCGAGCGCGCTCGCCCGATCGAGAGCCTCACGGGCATTGGCAGCTGCTGCCGGATCGACGAGCCGCACCTGCTCGATCACCGCCGCGAGCGTTCGCGACAGGTCAAGCTTCCATGCGTACGCCATCGAGACATCGGCCGGGATTTTGGCCAGTTGCTCTCGGCTGACGCCACCGGCAGCGGCCTGAAAAAGTCCTGACTGCGCTCCGGGGGCCCCCAGCCACCACGCTGCAGAAACGCCCTCGTCGGTCATGCCCGTGATCCCGCCGACGAGTTTGAGCCCTGCCAAGCCGCTGGCGTCGAGCAAGGTGCCGATGGATGGCGAGGCATTGGCGGGCTCCGTGAGCTTCATCAGCCGCCACACCTCCTGCGTGTTGACGTAGGTGAGCGTGCACTGCCGCGCGACGGGCATGCGTCGCTCCAGTTCCTTCCTCCATTCCGGGTGCGCACGACGGGCGTCGGCAAGCCGGCCGAGCGTCGCCTCCAGAGTCCGGTCTCCGACCGCGAGGACGAAGTAGCCATCCTGAAAGCCCCATGAGACCTTGTTCTTGTCCGCGCCAGACAACTGCGACCACGTACCCCCTGCGATTCGCTCCTGGACGATCCGCACGGTCGGCGGCGCCTCCTGCAGCAGAACCCTCTCCATCAACCTGGTCACGGCCGCAGCAAATTCGTCGCGGGCGCCGTCGGCGACCTTGACCACCAGTGCGGCGTCGATGTTCGGCGGCCCACCATCCGCCTCGGGCTCGAACCGTTCCACCGTCAGGGAGCACGGCTGGACGAGAACGGTGGCGAGAATCTCCTCCATCGATTCAACGAGCGGCCGCGGCGCGGGGTCGCTCGCAGCGGCCGCCCCCTCTGCGAGCGGGACGAGTTGCCGTACAAGGCTGCCAAGAAAGTCCTGCACCTCCTCGTCCGCGAGCATCCGTTCGGTGAGGTTCCTGCCGTCCGCAGCCGGCAGGGCCAGCCCCCTCAGCGACACGTGCATCAGACACGCGTCGGGGGCCGAACGCTCGATGACCGGGTCGGCCGAAAGCGGCGGCGTCGACAGGGGCAGACCGGCGGCTCCACCGGCAAAGATCCCGCCAAGGAGCATCAGAAACTGTTGCAGCAGCATAGTTAGCGACCTGTTCGAGGAATCGATGGGGAGAAATCACCGAGCGAATCGCAACGATCGCGTCAACGAGCGTGTCCTCAATCATGCGACACCATCGACTCGAAGTGCAAACCGTCGATGCTGGATAGGGCGGAAATCGGAAGGGAAACCGGACGAATGCCGAAACACCGAATGCCATGTCGGTCCGCCTGGGCCGCTGACACCGGTCGAGCGGAGAGTGGCAAGCCTGCCGCTCCTGCCCGGTACTCGCCGCTCTCAAACCCGTGCCGCCTCGAGATCAGGCCGACCTCTGTACGAGAATCCGACACCAGCCAGTTGTTTTCATGACTTTACGCCGTCATGCAGCACGCTGCACGGGCATGGAGCGTCCTCTTTTCGCGGGATATCCGCCTTCCCTTTTGAAAGTGACTCGGGATGCGACTCGGCGGCAGCATTCCGCACCGTGAATCGCCGGGAACATTGGGAAGGTTTTCAATGGATACACCTATCGCTGCCGGCGGGGGACTGTGGCTGATCTGGACCGTCCTTGGCGTCCTTGGGATGGCTGTTCTAGGGCTCATCTCCATCTACAACCAGCTCGTCACGTTGCAGGTCCGCAGCAAAAACGCCTGGAGCGACATCGACGTCCAGCTCAAGCGGCGACACGACCTGATCCCCAACATCGTCGACGTGGTCAAGGAGTATGCCGGCTATGAGAAAGGCACGCTCGAAGCCGTCATTGCGGCCCGCAGCAGGGCGATGAACGCAGGCAGCGTCGGTGAAGCGGCCGCCGCGGAGAACATGCTTTCCGGAGCCCTGAAAAGCCTGTTTGCGCTCTCCGAGAGTTACCCGCAGCTGCGGGCGAGCGAGCAGTTTTCCGGTCTGCAGAAGTCGCTGACCGACACCGAGGACGCGCTGCAGGCGGCACGTCGCTATTTCAACGCGACGGTGCGGGAACTCAACACCACCATTCGAATGATTCCCTGGTGCTTCGTCGCAGGGTTGGGTGGATTCCGGCCGGCTGACTTTTTTGAGATCAACGATGCATCCGAGCGTGCCGTGCCCCGTGTCAGACTCGGGTGATCCTGAATCGGGTGGTCATGGCCATGCATTCGTCATATCTCCGCACAACGTGGGCCATCGGCTCCATGGGCCTCTGGCTCCTGGCCGCCTTGGTCGGCCTGCCGAGTTCTCGCTGCCTGGCCAGGTCGATCGCGATCGAGGATTTCTCGGTGGCGATCGAGGTCGACGAATCCTCGACGCTCGAGGTCACGGAGACCATCCGCCTTCGATTCGATGGCCAGTGGAACGGCATCCACCGCTCCATTCCGGTCGCATCCCGCACGCCGCAGGGCCTGACTCACCACATCGGCCTGCAGCTCCAAGACGTGTCCGATGAACGCGGGCAACGGCTGAAGGTGGAACGCAGCCGGCACGGCAATGACGTCGACCTGAAGATCTACGTGCCGAATGCAGCCGACGCCGTGCGGACCGTCGTCATCCGCTACCGGGTCGACCACGGTCTGCGGTTCTTCGAGGACCATGACGAACTCTACTGGAACGTGACCGGCGACCAGTGGCCGTATCCGATCGGAGCCGCCCGCGTGAAAGTCACGCTGCCTGGGCGACTCGTCAACGTCAGGGCCAACGCATTCACCGGTGCGGCCGGCTCGAAGGAACGGTCGGCCTCGATCACGATCGACGGCATCGCACACGAGCCCGACGATGCCTTCAAGCCTGCCGGCGAATCGCCGCCACCAGACAGC
>JBIIOL010000209.1:0-6063 GCA_044336965.1 Pirellulales bacterium
CAGGTACGAATGTGCTTCCGCTTGGCCTTGCGGGCCTTGCTGTTGGCGGGCCGGGAGCCATGGTTGGCTTTTTTGAGGGTGCGATGCGGCTTGGCCATCGGAAAACTCCGGAGTCGGGGTGATCGGGATTGCGTCGCGTTCGAGGCGACTCGGGGAGTTGTACCACGCCGCGGGACGCGGTTCCATCCTGATGCGCAGCGGCAGGAATGGGCTCACGTCCTCCGGTGCGAGGCTGCCCTCACGCCGTCGTGCGGTGGCGTGGACGCACGTTCCGCGGCGAGCGACTCCCGCAGGCTCGTTCGCACGATTTCCACGAAACTCGCCACCAGGAATCCCAGCAGACCGCCCACCACGGCCGACGAACCGCCGCCCAGCAGCGCTCCCGCCGGCGAACTACCGGTGAACCACGTGAGCGCCAGCGTGCCCGCCGTGCCGCCGCAAACCGCACCGATTCCGGCAGAGACCGGCACCAGGCGACCGAGACTGGAATGGCGTTGCAGGTGGGAAGGCGACGATGCCGGCACGTGCAGGGGGCCCGCGAGATGGCCGGGCGTCCGGTCGCGAGGTCTGGCCAGATCGCGGTCTGTCGCCTCACGAAGCCGCGTCCCGATGGCGTTGCCGGCCACGTGCATCGCCACGCTGGCCAGCAGCACCACGGCTGCGAGCCAGCCCGCCAGCCCGAGCCAGCTGATCGCCGCGCAGGCGATGGCCAGAACGACTGCCAACCAGGAATAGGTGACCAAAGGCATGTGACGCACTCCCGACGCATTGTAGCCGGGAGTTCGCCGCCGGCCTCAAAACTCCGAGTCGACCGCCTCCTGTTGATAGATTGGCAACAGACGGTAGTAGACCTCGAGCGTCAGGATCGCCAGGGACGTGTGTGCGAGCCGGCCTCCCGGTGCCGTGTCGTGATCGGCGAAAAACCAGCTGCCTGTCTCGTGGGCGACACGCGCCTGCTGGGCGATGAGTTGGTCGCGGTTCTTCAGATTCCACCGCGGCCAGACCGGGTGGTTGAACTGGAGAAGCGCCTGGGAGAGATAAAAGTTCTGATAAATCGCCTGCGGCGCTGGGCCGGTTTTCGCCAGCGTGCTGAGGCCGCGGTTGAGCGGTTCCTGCTCCGGGCCCCAGCCGGTATACATCCTGCAGAGCAGGCCGATCGCCGAGGTGCAGGGCTTGGCAGATGGGCTGATGTAGCCGTAGGCCGCACCATTGAGGGACTGCACTCGGTCGAGAAACCGGCGCACGCCATCAATCGTCGGTGAGGGAGCCTCGAGGCCGGCCAGCTGCGCGCTTTTGAGCGCGGCCAACTGCCAGGCAGTGACGGTGAGGTCGCCGGACTGGCCGGGCAGGTAGCGCCAGCCGCCGCCGTGCATGTCCTGGGCGGTCTCGATGAACCGGATGGCATCTCGCACCGGCGGCACGAGCATGTCGTCCTTCGTCATGCCGAGGGCCTCGGCAAGGGCCAGCGTCGTCACGCCGTGGCCGTACATGTTGCCCTCGCAGAAGTCGCCGCCGCGGGGCGTGCGCTGCATGCGGCTGAGGAGATAGTAGATGCCGCGGGACACGGTCTCCTGATGGCGGCCGTCTCGGTGGGTGTGCCCGGCACCAAGGAAGGGCAGCAGCGCGATCGCGGTGCTGGCGGTGGAACTGGTGAGCGAGCCCGGGTCGCGGCAGGCGCCGTTGCAGCGACAGCCGGTGAGGTCGAATTGCCATGAGCCGTCGACGGCCTGATGCATGGCCAGCCATTCCAGCCCCCGCTCGACGGCGGCCTCGCTGGCCGCATTGCCTCCGCGGCCCCGCACGGCCGCGGAGCGACCGTCGCCCGTCCGCGACGCAAAGGGTTTGCCGTCGGGCGGACCCCCGCCGATGGCTGCGCGGGCGGCAGCCCGGCCCGCCGCCGCCGGCCGGGCTGGGCCGCTGCGGGCGGAGACCTGCTGCGCGATCGGACCAGCTCCCAGCGGCAGTTCGAACGCCTGATCGGATGGTTGGTCCTCCGGGGCAGATGCGGTGTCAACGGCATCGCTGACCGGTAGCGGATCGATCGCAGCCATGGCCACGAGGAGTGGCTGGTCGACCGGCGGTGGTTCGACGGCTCCTGCCGCGTGGGCTTGGGCCATGGCCTCGCTGCCGGCGGCGTCGTCCGCAGCGCCGATCTCCACGGCAGCCGCCTGATCGCCGTCGGCGTCGTCAAGAGTCTGCTGGCTCAGGGAGAGCACGAGCGGGCGGAGTCGATGCGGCGGTTTCTTCTCGACTGCGAAAATCGCCAGCAGGATGCAGAGGAGCAGATGTCCGGCCAGGCTCAGATACCCGGATCGCACGACGGGGCTTCGCACCGCGCGGTCGACCCATGGCGCTGCCTTCGGCCCAGGGGCCGCGAGCGGCGTGAATTCCATCGAGTCGGGTTCCATCGGATCGATCTCGCGGCAGACTTTGTCGATCGGGGAGAATGGGCCCTCGCGGCGAAGGCTGACGCCCGCGCAGACGGCGATCCCCCATCGTGCCCACGCTGGATCTATCGACCCCAGGATGCCGGCGGCTGAAGTGACGCCACGGCGACACCCTACTCCTTGAAATCCTCGTCAACGCTCCCCTTGCCGTAGATCGGCAGGTGGCGGTAGTAGACTTCGAGGATCATCGTGGCCAGCGACGTGCAATAGAGCCGACCGGCAGCATGGGCGCCGTGGCCACCGTCCACGCCGTCATACCAACTGCCCGTTTCGTGCCCCTTCTTCGCCTGGCTGGTCAAGAGCATGTCCCGCATGCGGGTGTTCCAACTCACCCACCGCTCTCCTTCCATGTGGTGAAGGATCTGCGTGGCGTAGTAGTCGAAGTAGAGGTCCTTGTTCGGCCCCATCTTGGCGAGACGGTCGACCCCACGCTGGAGCGCCGGGTGATCCTTCTTCCAGCCGAGATACATTCTGCAGAGCAGGCCTACGGCAGAGGTGCCCGCGCCGTTCCCCGGATCGGTGTAGCCGTAGGTGGCACCGTCATCCTGCTGGACGTCGTTAAGAAACTCCACTGCCTTCTTGATCGTGAGCGGCGAGACCTGAAGAAATGCCATGTGCCCGCTCTTGAGCGCCATCAGCTGCCAGCCCACGGCCGAGGTATCGCCCGCCTGCTTGGGAGCGTAACGCCAGCCACCGCCGGCCGGATCCTGAGCGGCCATGATGTAGTTGAGGGCCGCCTGAGCCGGCATCTGCAGGCGACGATCCTGGGTCATCGCGTAGCTCTCGGAGAGCACGATGCCGGCCAGCCCCTGTGAATACATGTTGCCACCCGCTGCATAGGCCTTGCCCTGACCCTTCATGGTCATCGACGCGAGGAAGCCGATTCCGGCCTCGATCTCCTTCCGGTAGCGGCCCACCTTGTGCGTGTAGCCGCGGCCGAGGAAGGGAAGGAGGGCCATCGATGTGGCACCACAGCGATCCGCGCCCACCCCCTTGTCCACGCCGTGCGAGCACTGCCCATTGCAACTGGGGCACGCACTGAGGTTGAACGACCAGCCACCGTCGGGCATCTGATGCTGGATGATCCACTTGAGTCCCGCCTCGACAGCAGCCTCGCTCTGAGGGTTGCCACCGCCGGTAAAGACGAGGTTATCCCGCATCTTCGTGTCGGTGCGGCCGCCGAGTCCGCCGGCCGTCTTGCCGCCCACGGCACCCACGCTCGAGAGCAGGTCGCTCGCGGCAACCGTTTCCGAACCGAAGTCGGTCAGTTCGACGGAGATCGGCGCGGCGTCGAGATCGTCGGCCGTCGAAACGACCTGCACGGTCTCGACGTTCGTCGACTCAGGCAGCGCGACCATATCAGTGATCTCCTGCTGCGGCCCCGGATCCTCCTGGGGCATCTCTTCCTCGAACTCCTCGAAACTCTCCTCGACCTCCGGCGCACTGGCCGTGATCATCCGGGGGGCTTCTGGCTTGGGCACCTCGTTGACGACCAGTGCCATCGAGAGCAGCACGATGACATGCACGAGCATGCTGATCGCCCAGGCGGGCGTCTGCTTGAGGAATCCCGCGCCGATCGATTTTCGCGGCGCGGAGACGTCAGCTACGGCAGCGGGCTCCGCGGGAGCTGACGCGGCCGCTGCGGCCGCAGGCGGCTTGGGAATCACCGGGCCAGGCTTCGCGCCGGCCACCGTCGCGGGCCTGGCGGGAGTCGCGGGCTTGGCGGGAGTCGCGGGCTTGGCGGGCGCCGGCCTGCCGGAGGCTGGGGTGCCGGAGGTTGGGGTGCCCTGGGGAGGGAGGCCCGAATCTGGAGAGGGGGGGCTTGCCATGGCTGTGATGCTGCTCGATCGGTGACCAAAAGGCCGTCGTCCGGACGGCCGCCGTCCTGCCGTACTTCCTTTATAGTATCGTGTCGACCGATGGGCCCGCAAACGCTGGCCGGAATATGCAGGTTCCCAACGTCGTTCCCTTCGGGAAATACCCGGTTCCGCCCAGTCCCCCGCCTCTGGCTGGCAACGCGGCCGGTCGAGGAGTACGATCCGCAATCCCACGTTCACGGAAATTTGGAAGGACAGGTCATGGCCAAGGGCAAAAAGAGACTCGAAGTGATCCATCTCGTCTGCGCGGAGACGGGCGACCAAAACTACACCCTGCGGCGCAAGTCGGGCGGGGAGAAGCTCAAAGTGAAGAAGTATTCCCCGCGGTTGCGGAAGCACACGCTCCACAACGAAAAGAAGAAGTAGCAGCGTGCGGGTGTCACCCGCACGTCGCGAGGATGCGGGCCAGCCGAGCGGAACGGTCGGGTGTGGCCGGTTCCAGTTCGTGGACTTGGTCCGCTCGTCGGCGGATTGATGCCTCGGCGTCGCCTTCGGTCAGCAGCAGGCGGCATTCGGCCCGGCGGTCGAATCGACCGCGGCCCGGTCGCAGCACGACCTCCACTTCGCACGGGCCGCCCGCGGCCGCCCGCGGGGCATCTGCCAGCAGGGCGAGCACCTCCCGGCCCAGCGGCGTATCTGCGGCGTCGATCGGCAGCCCCCAGGTCACGTCGCGTGCCGCCCGATCCAGCAGCCCGTGACGGCACCGCTTGAGCCGACCCCGACGGAGAAAGTAGGGCACGTTCACGCCATCCCGCCAGCGGGGCGTCGCCGAGGTGTCCACGGGATGCCAGACGTGCATCGACCACGTCCGATCGAGGATCGACTCGAGTCGCACGCCGGCGGCGCGGAGCCGCAGGCCGAGATCGTCGTCCTCCTGTCCCCAGCCCACGAATCGTTCGTCGCAGCCATTGACCGCTTCGAAGTCATGCCGCCACATGCCGCAGTTGCCGCCCGCGAGCCTCGGCTTCGTTGGGTGTCGGAGCATCGCATGCCACCATGCCTTGCGGAATCGTTTCGCCAGCAGTTGCCGTTCTCGGGCGGAGGCGAGCGAGGGCAGGTCGGTGGTGGCAATGGCCGCTGCGTCGAGTCGTGCACTGGTGTCTTCGGGGAGGCGGGCGCAATAGCCCAGGAGAGCCTGCCCCGGGCGGCGACGCTCGAGATAGGCTGCGACATGATCGCGGGGCAGGATGCAGTCGCCGTCGAGAAAGAGGAGGTAGTCGCTCGCGGAGAGGCGGGCGCCGGCGTTGCGGGTGCGGGCCAGGCGGAAGCCGTCATGAGGCTGCGACGTGAACCGCACGGGGAAGCTGGCCTGCGTGGCGAAGTCGCGGACGAGTGCGGCCGTGCCGTCGGTCGATCCATCGTCGCTGACAATCACCTCGAATCGGCCATCGACACCGGACTGCGCCGCGATCGAGGCCAGCACGAGCGCGAGGTGCCTGGGCTTCTGAAACGTGTTGATGATCAGCGCGATATCGCGGGCTGTGCTCGCTGGATCGGCAACCGGCGCGGCGGCGTTTTGGAGCTTGAGATCGGCGTTCATGGGCGGTCCATCTTCCCAGCCGCCCGGGCAGTCACAGGCTGCAGCAGCGTTTCGAGCCCGTCGGAGGAGTCGCCGCCCGGGAGGATCTCCAGCGCGATCTCCAGTGCGAACAGTGGGACTTCGCCCAGCCGTTCGACATGCACCTTGACGAGATCCTTGAGCGTGGTCACGACCAGATCGGCGTGCAGTCCTGCCGCCC
>JBIIOL010000210.1:0-6052 GCA_044336965.1 Pirellulales bacterium
GGGCGGCATGAGCGGCCTGCATCGCGGCGATGCCGTCCCGCTCGCCAAGGAGCGAGAGACGCAAGGCGTCGAGGGGTATCACAGGCTTCGCCGGGTCGTCGGCCGGGAGGGCCGCCAGAGCCGCGTCGATTTCCCCCTTGGCTGCGAGCAGTTCTGCCCGCAGCTGCGCGAGCCGCCAGTCGGAAGCATCGGCCGACGAGGCAATGGCTTCGATGAGCGCGTCGAGTCGCCTCCAATTCCGCTTGTCCGCTGGCTGCAACCGGATCACCCGAATCATCGTCGACACCTGCGGTGCCAGCCAGAGGCCGACGGTCGGCCGCTCCCCGGGCTTGGGGCCGGTGAGCCAGCGTTGCTCCAGTCTCCTCACAATTTCGGCGGCGGCATCCCGTTGGCCCAGATCGAGTCGCGCCTGCGCGATGCCGCCCATGGCCTTCCCCCAGGCCATTTGGTTTCGCTCGAGCCGCTGGTAATCGTCAATCGCCTCATCCGATTCACCGAGCATGGCATGGCACCGCGCCAGCCATTCATCGATCCTGCTTTTGGCCTCGACCGGCACGAGTGCACGGGCCTTCACGAGACCCTTTTCCGCGGCGCACCAGTTGCCATTCGCCTCTTGGACCCTGGCATCCAACACGACCACAGCGGGATGATCCGGCCCGAGCGCCTCCCGAGCTGCCTCGAGCCGCTTGGTGAATTCAGGACGCGACGGATGCGCGATGGGCATGCTCGCGAGGTAGACGAACACCGCATACTGCTGGAAGGGAAACCGTTCCAACGCCGCGTCGAGCGTTTCGAGCACCTCGTCGGGGGTGCCACGCGCCGCGATGTGCCGAGCCATGGCCGCGAACAGCGGACGGTCCGTGGGAAACATTCTCCTCGCGTCAGTGAACGCGGCGCTCGAACCTTTGAAATCGCCCGTGGCGGCCAGCGCCCTCGCGTTGGCCAGGAGCGACGCCGAATCCGTCGGGGCAATCGCCGCGGCCCGCGATGCGGCCCGCAGGGCCGCTTCGGGCTCGTTCCGCGACAGCATCAAGTCGGCGTAGGAGACGAGCACCGCGGGGTCGTCGGGGTGGGCCTGCATGCAGCGTTCGATCACACTTTCGGCCACCGGCTTGTCGTCGAGCTTGTCCCGCACGATCTCCGAGAGCAGCAGATACGCATCGGCCCGCGGAGGGTTTTTGGATGCGGCTGCCGGGAAGGAACGGGCTTTGGCGTCGAAGCCGGTCTGGGCGGCGACGATCTCAAGAGCCTGGCGATGATCCCCCGTGCCGTTCCACGTGCGTGCGATCTGCACGTCGATCGCGGCGAGGTCGTCGTCGGCCACGCCGCGTTCGATGGCGTCGCGAACGACGAGCAGGTGCTCGCGCGCCTGGTTGAAATCCCCCGTTGCGAGCTTCAGTTCAGCAAGGCGGCGGCGAAGCCGCATGTCGTCCGGTCGCTGGCGGATCGCGACCTCCGTGGCGTCGAACGCCCGGCCCACATCTTTGGGAGAAGCATCACGCACCGACGCGAGCCTCAACAGGAGCAGGCTGCGATCCTTGAGCACGGCGGGGTCAGCTTTGGGCCCGGCGTAATTGACGTACTTTTGATACTCGTCGGCGGCGACTTCGTCGTCTCCGGCCGCCTCGGCCTGCCGGGCGGCTTCGAGTGCGTTTTCCACCAGTCCGGCTGACCACCGGAGGTACGCAACCGCAGCACCGGCAGCGAGAAGGCCACACACAGCAACGGCCGCAACGACGACGACGAGACGTTTCACCGAAGGGTGCTCGCAGGCCTGAGTGAAGCCGTATTTTCACTAACTATTCCGACAGCTTCAGTATACTGGAAGCTTTCCTCAGCCGCGACTGACAGGCGTTGCCCGACTTCGGGATGTTTCGTCGCTCGCGACCCTCCCGCCCCGTCGACACCTCGCCAGCCGCATGGACACGAAGTTCATCGACATCGACGTCGGTCGTCCGCTTCCCGCGCGGATCGACGTGCCTGACCATTCACCCGTTAGGGCGATCGTCTGGCTCCATGGCCGACCGCTGGGGATCGTCACAGTGACATGCCGGGGAGGGCATATCTACCGCCGCGGCTTGGCCCGCGCGATCATCCGCCAGCTGGCCGATCCCATCCTCCGGGAATTGGTGCGAAACGGAATGGAGACTCCGGGCGTGCAGTCGCTCGAACTCGACAGCCTGCTCAAGCTCCCGGCGGTCGAAGTGCCCGTCGAGCCAGGCCAACTGACCGTGGTGATCTGCACGACCGGCAGGTATTGGGAAGCTCTCGAACACTGTCTGCAGTCGCTCGCGTCAAACACCGTCCTCCCGGCCGAGGTGCTGGTGGTGTGCCGCGGTCACAGGGCAGAGCCACCCGAGCCGCTGCGTGAAAATTGGTCGGCGGCCGCGTTCCCAGTCCGCTGGCTCACCGAGCCGAGTGCCGATCTGGCGCGGGCCCGCAACCGAGCGGTGGAGGAGACCAGAACACCGCTGGTGGCTTTCGTTGATGAGTTGGTGTGTGTCGATGCCCAGTGGGTGGCGGTGCTCTGCCGGACATTTCGTAACTACCCAGATGCGATGGTCGTCACCGGATCCCTGCTGCCCAATGAGGTGGCGAGCGAAGCATCCCGGCTGCTGGCGGCCGGCCGCGAACGGATGGTCTGGCGCGATCCACTCGCATTCAGATGGCTCTGCCTCCGCCCCGACGAGCCGATGCCACGGACCTGGTGCAATGCCCACAAGCTTGGCTTGGCTGCCAACATGGCCTATCGCACCAGTCTGTTTTCGACCATGCGGGGCTTCGAAGCGATCGCCGGAGGAGCGGCGAAGGAGTCGTGCCAGCACCTCGACCTCTGGCTGCGGGTGCTCGACGCCCGGCTGGGGATCGTCCACGAGCCGGCCGCGGTCGCCCGCGACGGCGGCGTTCCGACGATGGCCGACGTCAAAGCCGAACTGCGGTCCACCGCGGCGGGGATTTCGGCGAGCCTCGTGGCCGCTGCCGTGCGTCGGCCACGCCACATCGTGAGCATCCTGCTCGCCGCGCAGTGGTTTGTGCGGACCGCGATCGCCGACATGATCATCAAGCGGGGCTCGCCGCGGTCGCTGGCATGGGCCCGACTCTGCGGCCATATGATGGGAACGTGCCGCGGAATCATCGGCCTCTTCAGGCTTCCTGCCCGCGGGCCGGCCACTGCTCGTCAGGTCGCTACGCCCACACACGCGGCCGGCTCGCCGTTCGCCGCGGGCCGAATCGTGCCGATCGAACTCTCTGTCCCGGAGAAGCACACCGCTGACGACGAGGTCTCCTCGAAACTCGATACAGCGAGTCTCACGCCCGTGGCCGAGATCCTTGGGGTCTGGCATGGACGCGTGCTCGGACTGGTGAGCGTCGTCACGGGCTCGCAGCCCATAACCCTCGAGCAGATTCGTCGGCTCATCGTCGACAAGCACTGGGACACGATCCTGGCGCGGCAACTGGGGCTCCGTCCCGGCATCGTTGAATTCGAGAGTTCTACGAGGACGCTGCGGGCCGACCTGGCAGGCGAATCCGCGGGCCGGGTTCTCGGCGAGCATCTGCTCGGATCCGCCACCACAGGCGGTGCCGGTGCCAGTGGACCGAATCAAGCCGCCCCCCCGGCCACCGTGTCGATCGTGATTCCCACCCGCGACCGTCCCGATGATCTCAGGGAGTGCCTGCGGGCGATCTTCGCCCAAGAGACGGAGCGGCGAGTCGAGATCATCGTGGTGGACAACCACCCGGAATCAGGCCTGACGCCGCCGGTGGTGGCCGAATTCTCCGGAATACGACTCGTCACCGAGCCACGTCGCGGTTCCGCCTATGCCCGCAACCGGGGCCTGCTCGCCACCCGCGGATCGATCATCGTGTGGAGTGACGACGACGTGGTCGCGCCGACCGGATGGCTCGAGGGACTGCTCGCCCCCTTCGACGATGCGACGATCGGCGTGGTCACCGGCAACATTGTTCCCTTCCAGCTCAAGACATCGGCCGAGCGGCTCTGCGAATCGGCCTGCAGCCTGAGCGCGGGAGCCGAACCTTTTACCGTCGACGGCTACTGGTTTCAGGCCTCCCCAGACGCCGTTCAGGGTTGGGAATTCGGCACGACGGCCAACGTCGCCGTCCGGACCGGCGTCTTCTCCAACCCGGCCGTGGGCTTGTTCGTGGAGTCGCTCGGCCCCGGAACACCGATCGGCGCAGGGGAGGATCCCTACTTCTTCTACCGCGTGCTGAAGGCCGGTTACAGGCTCCAATACCTTGCCGACGTGTGGGTGTGGCACAAGCATCGCAGCACATCCCGACACCTCAGGAGGCAGGTTTACAACTACGCGAAAAGCGCCGTCGGCTACCACACGATGACGCTCCTGCGGGATGGCGACCAGCGATCGTGGGCGTCGCTCTTGGGCGGATTGCAGCAGTATTACGTCCGCCGGCTCGTTGCGGCTGCCCGAGGACGAATCGACGTCCCTGTGTCGCTCGTGCTCGTCGAGATCGCAGGGCACGTGGCCGGCGGCTTCTCGTTCGCCGTGTCGGAAGTGCGTCGCCGCATCCTGGCCCGCGACCCCGCCTTCCCCATCACGCCACCGGCACTGCCTGCCCGACCGACAGCCCACGATGCAGCAACGTTGCATGATGCAGCAGAGCCATGGGCCCTCGGGCCTGGCAGCGTCGCCGCTGCGCAGGCTTCGGCGGCGCACAGCAGCGGCGGCGTCCGCGGCGGTTTACGGCGGGGGCGACTGCCCCACTTTCTCGTCATCGGGGCGCAGAAGGCGGGCACGACGTCATTAGACGTGAACCTGCGAACGCATCCAGGTATCGAGCTTGTCCCGAATTTCCACGCTGAATGCAGGGGCTGGGTCAACACGAAGGAAACCCATTTTTTTACCGGATGGGGCGCCACGTTCTTCAACCTCAACACGCTCGACGACTACACGGCTCTGTTCAACAACGGCGGAAAGCTCCAGGGGGAAGTCTGTCCGTCCTACGGTGCGCCGGCGCCCATCGCCGCGATTGCGGAGGCGATTCCCGACGTCAAGCTGATCCTGATCTGTCGCGAGCCCTTGTCCCGAGTCGAGTCGGCGATCAACCACATGATGCAGTGGCATGCCGAGCGAGCCGACCTGCAAAGCTTTTCCGGATGGAACCCGTCTTTTTCCTTTGAAAAGAACCTGCAGAACGAACTTGCCGATCCCTCTATGTTCGGGTTGCTGCGGATCGGACTCTACGCCGACACTATGGATCGGGTGTTGCGCCGCTTTCCCAGGGAACAACTCCTGGTTCTCGTGGCGGAGGAATACAGGCAGGATCCGCAGGCGACGTATGACCGGATCTCCGACTTCCTAGCGGTGGCGCCGGCAACGATCTCCCACAGAGACTCGCACGTGAGGAAGCACACGACGCAGCTCACTGCCGAGCAGCGGGCCTGGCTCTCCGACTTCTACCGGCCCCACAACCAGCGGTTCTTCGAACTGCTTGGCCGCGAGGTTCCATCGTGGGGCTCCACCGGGCCGCAACGGTGATGGGGCAGTGGACTGGGCCGGATGGCCGCCTTCCATTTAAATAGTCGCAGACATCCACCATGAAGTCACACACTTTCTCCACCGACGACGTCCGCATCGCCGAGATCAAGGAGCTCTCGCCACCGGCGCACCTGCTCCGAGAGTTTCCCTGCACCGACTCGATCAGTGAAGTCGTGTCGGCCACACGGTCGCGGCTTCATGCCATCCTCAGCGGTGAGGATGACCGGCTCGTCGTGGTGATCGGGCCCTGCTCGATCCATGATCCCGAGGCGGCGGTGGACTATGCCCGCCGGCTCCGGGGCGAGCGGGAGCGGCTCGGGGCCGACCTCGAGATCGTGATGCGGGTCTATTTCGAGAAGCCGCGGACGACGGTCGGCTGGAAGGGGCTCGTCAACGATCCCAATCTCGACGGCACGTTTCGGATCAACGAGGGGCTCCGCGTCGCCCGCGAACTGCTCGTGGAGATCAATTCGCTCGGCCTGCCCGCTGGCTGCGAGTTTCTCGACATGATCACGCCGCAATACATCGCCGACCTC
>JBIIOL010000211.1:0-6039 GCA_044336965.1 Pirellulales bacterium
ATCGTCGCCGCCGACGGCCGGCCCGTGACGCGAATCGCGGAACTCCGCCACGTGCTTGCCCCCCGCTACGCGGGCGATTCGCTGCGGCTGACCGTTGAGCGGGGCGGGAGGGCACCCGGGCGCGTCGATGACGCTGACAGGGCTGATGGCCGGTCGCCGACTGGCCAGACGAGTCGCGAGGAGGCGAATGGCGAGCAGACGGTCCCGCCGACCCGCATCGATGTGGAGATCGAACTGGTCAAGGCGTTGCCTCCGTGGCGACGTCCGATGCTCGGCGTCGTCCCCGTGCGTTCGGCAGCCCGGGATGCGAAGCCTGGACCGGTGACAGTGGCCTGGGTTTGGGCAGGGAGTCCGGCCGCGAAGGCGGGCGTCGAGCCGGGCGATCAGATCGAAGGCGTGGTGCCGCCGGCGGTGGACGGAGACACCGGCGGCGCGGGCGATGCCATCCCGGTTGAATCGGCCGCCGCTCTCGCCGGAGTCGTGGCGGGGATGGATGTGGGCCGCACGCTCGGCCTCGTCATCACCCGCGGCGGCAAGCGTCAGACCATCTCGATCGAATCGGCGGCGATGCCGACCGATCTCCCCGTCGACCTGCCTGAGCAGATGCCGGCGTTTGCTGCGGCTCCCGTTGGCGACGCCGCGCTGGGAGGTGACGCCGTGACGGGAGGCGACGCCGTGACGGTCGAACGCCTCGAGGCTGCCGAAGTGGCCAAGCCGCCGCTCGCGGTGCTTCCGGCGGTGGCCCCCAAAGATCCCCGCGGCGAGCCTCTGGGTGTGATCGTCTTTCTCGACGTGCCGCGCGGCCCCGTTGACGACGCACAGGCGACGGACTGGAAGGCGGCTGTGGCGAGGCATGGCGTGGCAGTGATCCTGCCTGGCTCGGCCGATCCGCAGCGGTGGGGCCGCGAGGATATCAGCGGCATCAAGCGGGCCCTCGCCACGCTGTCCGCCAAGCGGGCGATCGATCCGGCACGGATCGCCGTCGTCGGCCGTGGCGCCGGGGGCGCGTTTGCATGGCTGGTCGCCGACGCGCTCGGTCCCGCCGTGAGAGGCGTGGCGCTCATCGACTCGGCGATCCCGCGTCAGGCCACGGTCGAACCCGCCGAGCCGGGACGGTCGCGGTGGGTGCTGTTTGGCACGGCCACCAACGATGCGGCGAAGGATGCGTCACCCCGCGTGGAGGCAGACCGGCGGCGGCTGGAGGAGGCGGGCTTTGCGGCTGGAACGCTGCCGATGGGGCAGGGCGGTCGCATCCCTGCTGCCGCGCTTGCTGCCTGGGTCGAGGCGCTGGGACTGCTGTGAGTCAGCCGTCGCCAACGGATTCGCCGGTGACCGCCATGCGGTGCCGCGATGCGGGCATCCGCGTGGTGTTTGCCGACGAGCATGTGGTCGTGGTCGACAAGCCGGCGGGCATGCCGAGCGTGCCGGCGCGGACGCCGCTCGATCCGCCATGTGTCGCGTTGCATGTGCGCGAGGCATTCGGCTTCGTGGAGGCCGTGCATCGACTCGACCGCGACACGTCCGGGCTGCTCGTGCTGGCCCGATCGGCCTCGGCGCGGGTCGCGCTGGGGCGGGCGTTCGAAAACCGGCTCGTGCGGAAGCGGTACGAGGCGATCGTGCACGGTGTGCCGTCCCGACCCGAGGGCATCCTTCACCTCCCGTTGGCGTCCGATCCGGCAAGGCCGCCACGGTCTCGCGTCGATCCGGTCCTCGGGCGGCCCGCGACCACGCGGTGGCGGTTGCTCCGCACATCTACCGGGCCCGGGCGACCGTGGTCGCGATTGGAATTGGAGCCGATCACCGGCCGTTCCCATCAGCTTCGAGTCCACCTGGCCTGGCTCGGCGTGCCGATCGTCGGTGACCGGCTCTACGGGATGATGAACGATCCGGCAGAAAGCCGGCTGGCGCTCCATGCCGCCTGGCTCGCGTTTCCACATCCCTGCGATGGCCGCATGATGGAGGCGACGGCAGAACCGCCCAGCTGGTTCGACGATTCATCGACGTCGGTGTTGATGGGCCGACGGCCTACCGGCGAGAGGCCTGCGACCGCGCCCGTGTGACGTTGGCAACTGCCTCCTCGACCGAGCCGGCCAGCGCCGTGAAATGACCCATCTTGCGGCCCGGCCGCGGCTCGCTCTTGCCGTACAGCACAAGGCTCACGCCGGGCACGGCGAGCGCGGCTGCCCAGTCGGGTTCGCCGTTGTTCCAGCAGTCACCGAGCAGGTTCGCCATCGCCGCCGGCGCACGCTGCTCTGTCGAGCCCAGGGGCAGCCCACAGATCGCCCGCACCTGCTGCTCGAACTGCGACGTGTCGCATGCGGCGATCGTGAGGTGGCCGGAATTGTGCGGTCGGGGTGCGATCTCGTTGACGAGCACTCGGCCGTCCCGCGTCACGAAAAACTCCACGCACGCCACTCCCACGACATCCAGCTTTTCAAGCACGGCTGCAGCCATCTCCCGTGCGGTTTCGAGGACGGCATCGGGCAGCGCCGCCGGTGTCGATGAGACGTCGAGAATGTGATCGCTGTGGTGGTTTTGGGTGGGGGCGAACACCGCCGTCGAGCCGTCGAGCCCCCGCGCCGCCACGACGGAGATCTCGCAGTTGAAGTCGACCCACGCTTCCAAAACCAAAACGCACTCCCCAACGCCCCCACTCAGGCAGTCCCAGGCGTCGTCGATCTGCTGCGGGCTGGCAGCGGCATCGAGTTTTCGCTGGCCCTTGCCGTCGTAGCCGAAGGCCGCGGTCTTCACCACCGCCGGCAGGCCGAGAGCCGCCACCGCCGCATGGAGTTCCTGCCTCGACTGCACCATGCGATGCGGCGCACATGCCAAACCTTCACGCACGAGAAACGCCTTTTCGCGACCACGATCCTGTGTGGTGAAGAGCACGTCCGGTGCCGGCCGCACCGGCACGACGCCAGCGAGAGCCTTGAGCGGCTCCGCCGACACGTTCTCGAACTCGAACGTCAGCACGTCGAGGCCCCGCGCCATCGCGACCAGTGCCGCCGGATCGTCGTAGGATCCGACATGCACCCGATCGCAGTGATGCGCCGCCGGACAGTCGGCCGAGTCGGAAAAGGCCTCGACGCGATAGCCCATCCGCTTGGCGGACATCGCGAACATCGCGCCCAACTGGCCACCCCCCATCACGCCGAGCGTCGCGCCGGGCAGAATCACCCGTGGACTGGCGGGAGGGATTACTTTTCGCTCGGCCGATCCGACCATGGCGTGCCTTCCGTTTCCAGCCGGTCACCGAGGACGCGGTCGGTTTGCGCTGTGCGATAGGCGATGAGTTTGTCCCGCAGGGCGGTATCCTCGACCGCGAGGATGGCGACCGCCAGCAATGCGGCGTTGGCCGCCCCGGCGGGGCCGATCGCCAGCGTGCCCACGGGGATGCCGGCCGGCATCTGCACGATCGAGAGGAGCGAATCGACGCCCCGCAGCATCGATGACTCGACCGGCACACCGAGCACCGGCAGGTGCGTTTGAGCGGCCAGCATGCCAGGGAGATGGGCGGCACCACCGGCACCGGCGATGATCACCTTGAGCCCGCGGTCCGCGGCGGCCCTGGCGTAAGCGGCCAGTTTGTCGGGCGTGCGGTGCGCCGAGACGATGTCGCACTCGTGCGGCACGCCAAACTGAGCGAGGGTGTCGGCTGCCCGCTGCAGCGTGGCCCAGTCGGATCTGCTCCCCATCACGATGCCCACGCGCGGCGAAGCAGAGGCCGGCCGTGGGGCTGGGCCGGATGGAGATGGGCTGGATGGCGGAGGAGAATCGGCCACTCGGGGGTCTCCGGCGTGGTCAGCGCGGGGGTGGTCGGCCAAAAATAATCCATCTTGCTCTCGCCCCCGCGCCGTTGCAACCTGTGGCCATGGCCCGCCCACTTCCCGACATTCTGCCCGTTCCCTGGCCCGCCGGTACGGCGGCGCCCCCGCAGCCCACCGAGGAGGCCGTCGCACGCGCCGTGCAGGTGCTCGCCTCGGGCGGTCTCGTGGCGATTCCCACGGAAACCGTTTACGGCCTGGCGGCGGATGCCCTCGACGCAGAGGCCGTCGAACGCATCTTTACCGCGAAGGGACGTCCAGCGACAAACCCGTTGATCGTTCATGTGGCCGACACCGCCATGGCGAGAGCGCTCGCTGCGGACTGGCCGCCGGCGGCCGAGCAGATCACGACCCGCCTGTGGCCCGGGCCTGTCACGGTCATCGTGCCCCGCGGTCCGCGGATCCCGCTCACCGTGACCGCCGGTGGGCAGACGGTGGCCCTGCGCTGCCCGCACCATCCGCTTACGCGACGGCTGATCGCCACGCTCGGCCGGCCGCTCGCCGCCCCGAGCGCGAATCGCTCCATGCAACTCTCGCCGACGACGGCCGGCCACGTGCTCGAAGGCCTCGGCAATCGCATCGATCTCATCCTCGACGGGGGGCCCTGTGGTCGCGGCATCGAATCGACCGTGGTCGATTGCACGACCGATCCGCCGCGGATCCTGAGGCCTGGGCCGATCGAACGTGGGGAACTCGAAACCGTGCTCGGGCACGCCGTGCTCGACATGGTGGCGGCAGGTGGGGACGCCGAGTCCGCGCCCGCCCGATCGCCTGGCACGCTCGCCCGTCACTACGCACCCAAAACGCCGCTGGAGGTGTCCGCCGAGGCTGCTGATCGGGTCGAGACGCTCGTGCAGGCAGGCAAACGGGTCGCCTGGCTCACGAACCGGATCGAGGATCCCCGGGTGCGGTCGCTGGCTGCGTCGCGGGATCTGGTCGTCGTGCCGATGCCGTCCGATCCAGCGGCCTTTGCCACCAGCCTCTACGCCACGCTTCACGCAATCGATCGCCGCAGTCTCGATGCGATCATCGTCGACGCGCCGCCCGACACCGAACCCTGGCGGGCCGTCAGCGACCGCCTCAGCCGCGCCGCCAAGGCGTGAAACGGCGTTTTTGGGGCAGCGCAACCGGCGCGGGAACCCATCGCGGGAACCACGCGGCCGACCATTCACGCGGCCTTTCCGAGGATTTCCCGCAGCGCCGCGACGAGCTCCGGATACTGGAAGACGAATCCCGTGTCGACCGCCACCCGAGGGATCACCCGCTGCGATGCGAAGAGCACTTTCGCAAACTCGCCGAACACGAGCCGCAGGCCGAAATAGGGCGCGGGCAGGAAGGCCGGCCTGTGGAGTTGCCGTGCCAGAGCCTTGGTAAACTCGCTGTTCCGAACCGGATTCGGGGCCACCGCATTCATGGCGCCGCGAATCGATTCGTTGTCGGCGGCGTGCAGGTAGAGGCGGGCGAGATCGGCGACGTGAATCCACGGCATCCACTGCCGGCCGTTGCCCAACGGCCCGCCACCGCCCAGCTTGAAGGGGGTGAGCATCTTGCCGAGTGCCCCACCGCCAGCGCCGAGGACGATGCCTGTCCGAGCAGTGACCACCCGCACGCCATGCTGCTCCGCGGCCATTGCCTCACGCTCCCATGCCACGCAGACATCCGCCAGGAAATCGTTCGCCGGAGCCGCAGCCTCGGTGAGTTCTTCATCGCCACGATCGCCGTAGTAGCCGACCGCCGACGCCGAGATGAGCGTCCGTGGCTTGACCGCCGCCTGGGCGATGCCCTGCACGAGGTGCCGGGTGCCCACGACCCGGCTGTCACGGATCCTCGCCTTCTGCGCCGCGGTCCAACGGCCCTCGGCCACCGATTCCCCCGCCAGATGCAGGACGACGTCGATGCCCTCGAAGGCCTCGGGGGGCGGCGGCCCCTGCATCGGATCCCAGCGGACGATTCGTCCAGCCAGGGTGACTGTGGACGCGCGGGCACGGTCGGGGTTGCGGGAGAGCACAACGGGCCGATCGAGCAGTCGCAGCAGTCGGGGGCCCACGAATCCCGTACCGCCAGTCACCAATGCCTTCATTGTCGAGCCCCAGAGTTGTGATGCCGTCGAGAAAGCCAACCGGCAGGTCGACCAAAGCCGCGGAAGTGACGAAACGTCACAACGATCCGCGGGGCACAAAGTATAAACATGTTGGCTGCGTCGACGCTGATCAGT
>JBIIOL010000009.1:0-19434 GCA_044336965.1 Pirellulales bacterium
GCGCAGCGGCAGGGTGTCGTGAAAGACTTCGTCACGGTGTTCAAGGACGAACCCGATCGAGGCTGGACTCCCTTGGGGGATGTGCGGGTCAGCGACGGGCTCTGGGAACTGCTGCGTCGGCGTCGTGATGAGCCCTCGTGCGAGGATGGCGTCCTGGCTCGACCGGCTGGTCCGGCTGCACAACCCGCCGGCCATCGCTACCTCGTGGGCAGGGAAATCGGTCGAGGCGGCATGGGGATCGTCTTCGAGGGTTGGGATGCCCAACTCCAGCGGAGCGTGGCCATCAAGATCATGGATGGCAAGCAGCAGGGACGGCCCGCCGGGCTACGGTGGTTTTTCCGCGAAGCCCGCCTCGCGAGCCAGCTGCAGCATCCTGGGATCGTCGCGATCCACGAGTTCGATCTGACCACGGTCGGACAGGCGTTCATCGTGATGCAGTTGCTCACCGGCCAGACGCTCAAGCAGATCCTGGCGGGCAGGCAGAACGGCGATACAAACCTGCCTGGACTCCTGGCAATCTTCCTGCAGGTATGCCAGGCGATGGCGGCCGCACACGGAGCGGGGGTGATCCATCGCGATCTCAAGCCCTCCAACATCATGGTGGGGCAGTTCGGCGTCGTGACGGTGATGGACTGGGGTGTGGCGAAGGTGCTCGGGCACACCGATGACGACGCTGACGAACAGCCCGACACGGCAACGCCCCCGCCGTCAGGCGCTGGGCGCGAGACGATCTTGCATCTCACCGCGGCCGGATCGGTCTGCGGCACGCCTGCCTATCTGGCCCCCGAGCAGGCGCGAGGGGAAATCGACCACGTCGACCGACGAGCCGATGTCTTCGGGCTCGGTGGCATTCTCTGCGAACTGCTCACCGGCCTCCCTCCCTTCGCTGCAGACGACCCGGAAGCCAGTTGGGCCAAGGCCGTTGCGGGCGACATCTCCGAGGCGCTCGCGAGGCTCGATGCGTCCACCGCACCACTCCCTCTGGTCACCCTCGCGAAGCGTTGCCTGGCCGCCGATCCGGCCGCACGGCCCGACAGCGCCGCCGCGATCGTGAACGAGTTGACCGCCTACCTGGAGTCGGGCCAACGCCGAGCCGAGCAGGAACTGGTCCGATTCTTCGACCTCTCCCTCGATCTCTTTGGCATCGCGGGCCTCAACGGCTATTTCCGCCGGCTCAACGAGAATTTTCCGCGGCTGCTCGGCTACTCGGCCGACGAACTAAAGTCTCGGCAATTCATGGACTTCGTGCACCCCGACGACCGCGAGACGACGTCCACCGAGATTGGCCGGCTCGCGCGAGGTGAGCTCACGATCCAGTTTCTCAACCGCTATCGCCATGCCGACGGCCACTACGTCTGGCTGGAGTGGAACGCCCGAAGCGTGGCCGAGGAGGCGGTCATCTATGCCGTGGCACGAGACGTGAGCGAGCGGGTTACGGCAGCCCAGGAACGGGCCACGCTGGCGGCATTCACCGCCGCATCGGCGCTTTTCCTCACGGCGGAGGGAGGCTTGCGAAAGAGGCTCCATGACGTCGCGTCAGAGGCCGTATGCCAGCTCGACATCGCTGCGGTGCAGATCTGGGGATGGGATGGCCTTTTGAGTCGGCTGACGCTGCTGACCAACGCTGGCGCCGAGGTTGGGCCGGACGGATCGCCGGGCGGAATCGCCGCGGGCGAAGGCTCCGTCGGCAGAGTGGCCCTCACCAAGCAGCCGCAGCACATTCTTGACACGCACGATGCGTGGCGGGAGTTCGATCGCGATCGCGATCGCATGGCACGGCACGGCATCAGATCGTTCGTGGGCTATCCGCTGCTGGTGGCCGATCGTCTCGTGGGCGTTTTGGCCGTCTACTCCGTGAGGCCCGTGTCGGACCTGCTCATCACGGCCTTCAGTTCGGTGGTGGCCAGCATGGCACTGGCCATCCGGCTCGACCGTCGAGAAGACTGACCTCGATATCAGCGTCGTTTCACCTTGAAGCTGCGGACCGGCACTGGGTCGCTGTGTCCGGCGAGCCCAATGAAGCCCGACCGGCGGTCGAGCCCCTTCGGAGGATGCTGGATCTGGCTGCGGTCGAAGGTGTCGATGTCGGCGTCGAGGATCTTCGTGCCGTTGAGCGTGACCTTGATCTTCTGGCCGTCGACGTCGATTTCCTGAAAATTCCACTCGCCCACGGGCCGGAGGTAGCCATGCTTGGCGCCGACGCAGTGGTAGAGGCTGCCGTGATACTGGTAGGGCTCGAGGCCCGGCTTGCCTGCCGCCGCCTGCTTTTCGTTGTAGCCATCGCTGTCGATGATCTGGAGCTCGAGCCCGTCGCCGGCGGAGTGGCCGCCGAGTGGCGTCCGCAAGGCGATGCCGTTGTTGCCCGCCTTGGGTAGCTTGAACTCGATGCGGATGGTTCCGTTTTCGAACGGCTCCTTCGTGAGCAGGTCGCCCCCCTTGCCTGGCTTGCAGACGATGGCGCCATCCTGCATCTCGTAGCTGTCCACGGCGCCCTGCCAGTTGTCGAAGTCCTTCCCGTTGACATATTCGACGAAGCCTTCGGCGGCACGGCCGGCGAGTTCGCGATTGGCCTCGTCGGCAGGGATCTCGCGGACGAAGACGTTTCGCCAGCGGATCTCGCTGCCGTGGGTCTGCAGTTGGATCGGTCCCTTGGGAAAGGCCGGGTCGGGCATGAAGCCGTTGGGCAGCTTCGGCGTGGCAGCCGAGGATGCGTCCGCCTTCTTACTGGCGAAGTAATTCTCCAGCGGCGCATTGGCGACGACGACCTCGCCGTTGAGCCTGACGGTGGCCCGTTCGCCAATCATGCGGATGTGGAACGTGTTCCATTCACCGAATGGCTTGTCCATCCGCTTGAGCGGAAACTTGCCCTCCTCGTTCTTGTTGTTCCAAAGGCCGCCGGAGCCCCTGTCGGCGCCGATGGAAAACTTCTTTTCCTCGGTGTAGTCCCAGATCTGCACCTGCGGGATGCCGCGGAGGTAGATGCCGCTGTCGCCCAGCGGCAGCATCTTGTAGTCGACCCACATTTCGAAATCACCGTAGTCCTTGTCGGTGGTGAGATAGAGCCCCTTGCCGTCGTTGACGAGTTCGCCGTTCTCGACCCGCCAGTGCGCCTTGAGCTGCTCGCCCTTGTCGACGCCCTTGCCATCGACGATGCCGCCCTCGATCGACTTTCGCTTGTAGTCGGCCCGCTGCTCCGGCGTCATCTTCCAGAGGTCGGTCGGATTCTGCGTGCCCCAGCCATACCAGCCGGAGAGATCCCGGCCGTTGAAGAGGGCCGTGAAGCCCGGAGGTGGCACGTTCTGCTCGGCCATGGCCGGAGTGGCGAGGCCTACGAGCAGGGCGATGTGGCAGAAGAGACGTGGCTTCATGGTCGGGGCCCTGTTGGTTTCCATGGCGGGTATGACGACTCACACGTACGATGACGGCTCCCCGCAAAAGCCGTACGTTCAGCCGTATGCTAACGCATCGGCCAGCCAACGTCGAAGTGGCCCATGCATCGCTCGGGGACAATCACGCGGTTCGCCGACACCGCCGTTATTGACCGCCGTCACCAGACCCCACGGCCATGCTCGCCTTCCGTACGGTGAGTTGGCTCATTGAGCCTTCAGTTCCTCGGCCTTCTTGAACTCCCGCTCCGCCTCCTCGTCCCGGCCCAGCCGCCGGTAGCAGTGGCCGCGATTCTCGTAATGCTCGGGTTTGCGGGGTTCCATGCGGATGGCCTCGTCCAAGTCAGCGACAGCCTTGTCGTATTCACCCGCATGGAAGTAGCAACTGCCTCGCTGATGCCTGAAGACCGCTGCGTGGGGATATGCCGAGATCGCCTTGGTCATCAGCTCTGCGGCCTGTGCAAATTCTCTCGCGTCGGCCTTCTCGGCAGCCATGATTGAGTAGCAGGCTCCGAAGCTTTCCCGCGTTTCGCGGTCGCCGGGATCGAGTGCGATGGCCGCTTCGTAGTCGGCGATCGCCGGCTCGAACTGCCGGAGCGATGCGAACGCCATGGCCCGCTGCTTGTGGAGCCGCGCGTCGTTGGGCGCGAGGGCGATCGCCTTCGTAAAGTCCTGCACGCCGGACGCAAACGCCCCGCGGCCGGTGCGACAGAGGCCTCGCCTCGTGAGAGCCTCACGGTCGTCAGGCCGGTGCTCGAGGTAGGTCGTGAACAGCGTCTCCGCTTCCACGAACTTCTTCTGAAAGAAGAGGTTCGTGGCTTCGGCCAAGAGTTCATCGCTCGAGATATCGGCGGGGACAGCGGCCAGCGACGGCGACGGCGCTTTCTGCAGCAGCCGCGACGCGGCCACCCCCGCTGCCGTGACGAGCATGAGCGACATGAGTGCAACGACCCAGGCCCGGCCTTTGGCATCCCTGGCGCCGGCGCGTCGCAGCTCCGCTGCAAACTGTGCCGCCGAAGCCTGACGCTTGTGCGGGTCGCGGCTCAGGGACTTGCGGCAAATGGCCTCATAGCCACGGGGCAGCCCTGCGGAGAGCCGCGGCGTTCCGGCGAGGATGTCTCGGCGGAGTGCCTGCGGTTCGAGAGACCTGTAGGGCATCTCTCCGGTGAGCAGTTCGTGGAGCACGACGCCCAGGCTGAAGACGTCGCTGCGGTGGTCGACTGCTTTTCCCTCGAGTTGCTCGGGGCTCATGTAGCGGAGCGTGCCGAGTGACAGCCCGGAGTCGGCGACCGTGGCCGCGGACTGGGCAATCCCGAAATCGGCCAGTTTGGCCCGGCCATGATGGTCTACGAGAATGTTCGCAGGCTTGACGTCGCGATGAATCACGCCATGCACATGAGCGTATTCGAGGGCATCGGCCACCTCCGCGACGAAGCCGACCGACTCGTGCACGGTGGGTCGCTGCTGCACCATACGGTCGGCGAGGCTTCCCCCCTCGAGGAACTCGCTCACGATGAAGCAGACATTCTGGTCGCTCCCGACGTCGTAGACGGGCACGATGCCCTCGTGCCGAAGCCTCGCGACCCGTCGGGCCTCGGCGAGAAAGGCGTCGCTGGAGTCGAGCCGGCCGGGTTTCGGCACCTTCACCGCGACGGTTCGCTGGAGCTCTTCGTCGAACGCCCTGTAGACCTCCGCAAAGCCCCCCTCCGCGAGCAGCGTCTCGAGCCGGTAGCGGCCGTCGAGCCTGTCGCCTGCCGCGAGCCTCGGCTTCATGGATGCCTGGACCTGGGGCATGCGATTCGGCGGCATCATGATCGACGCGACCGTCTTGAGAGCCTGAATACGGCGGGCCAGCTCGGGAATCAGGTCGGGCCGCCCCCGGGCCAGCTCGCTCGCAGGCGTGTCCTGCCCCTGCTCGAGGAGTTCCTCCCAGCGGAGGAGAAGCTCCGCGAGAACTTCACGATCAGGATGATTCATCGAGGTGGTCATGGAGCTGCAGCTTTGCCTCTTGCCAGCGTCGCTTCACGGTGCTCAGGCCCACGCCGAGAATGGATGCGACGCGTTCCTGGGTCAGCCCCTGGTAGTAGATGAGGTTGAACACCTCCCGCAGGTCGTCGGGAAGAAGCTCCACAGCCGCGTGAAAGGCTTCCCAGCGATCGAGTTCCTCGGGAACATATCGCTCCTCTGCGAGCATTCCGCCGATCTGGTCCGGCGGCTGGTGATCGGTGTGATGATTCCGTCCGATTCCCAGTGGTCCATAGTAGTGCTTCTTCAAGTCGAGCAGTTCCCGGCGAATCTGCGTGGCGGCAAAGTTAAAGAAGTGTCGTGGCGACTCCGGCTGCACCTTCTCCAACGACCGATGCAGCCGCATCATGGCGTTGACGAAAACGTCGTCGGTCTGCTCCCATCGGCGAACCGACGGGAAGCCAGCGAGCATCGTGCGGGTCAGTTTGTGGAGCCGGTCGCAGGCGAGGTCGAGCAGGCGGCCCCAGGCCTCCTTGTCACCCTTGTTGGCCTGGTCGATGAGCCTCTCGATCGCGTCGTCCGAGTCCTCGGGCATGGTGGCGTCCTGCGGTAGTCACGGGAGTCCCATGATACCCCCGCAGGAAAGGGGGCCACCAGGGATTGCGACAGCCGGCCGGAAAACGGTTCAAAAATGATTTTCGAGCCTTTTCTGACCAGGCATTCGCACTCCCACAGAGCCGAGCCCGCGGTGGTGGAAGTTGGCGGTGATTTCGCAGGAACACCATCGCACTTCGGCCGAGCAGAATTTTTTTTCGTCCAATGCGTTGTCGGGGCGATGGACGCTCGACGACGAAGCCGTCGTCGGCGAGGCGGAGGAGTGGAAGCGCTGACGGCGGCGTTCCGTATATGGCGAGGAGGCAATTCAAGCGAAACATGCAACAAAAGACACACAACACGACTGTTCACCACAGCACCACCGGTCACACGGTGGCGACGACACGAAATCCGGCCACCGGAGATAGCGAACGTCAAGCGGTTCGCGATCGGGCCCGTGGTGCCCTGCTTGGCCTGGCGGCCGGCGACGCCGTCGGTACGACGGTGGAGTTTTCACCGCGAGGCTCCTTCGCGCCCGTCACCGACATGGTGGGTGGCGGCCCGTTCTCGCTCGAGCCTGGCCAATGGACCGACGACACGGCGATGGCGCTGTGCCTGGCCGAGTCGCTCATCGACCACCGTGGCCACGACCCGAGCGATCAGATGCGTCGCTACGTGCGCTGGATGAAAGAGGGCTACCTCTCCTCGAACGGCCGGTGCTTCGACATTGGTGGCACCACGAGGACGCAGCTCACCCGCTTCGCCCGCACGGGCGAGCCCCACGATCCGCACATCGACGAGCAGGCGGCTGCCAACGGCTCGCTCATGCGTCTGGCACCCGTGTCGATCCGCTGGTCGCACGACCGCGACGTGGTCGTGGAGATGGCGGCGGCGTCGAGCCGCACCACGCATCCAGCGGCGCGACCGGTGGACGCCTGCAAGCTGCTGGCCGCGATGACGGCCGCACTCATCCGCGGCGAATCCTGGGAAACGGTCAGCGACGCGGGCTTCTGGAAACAGGGGCCGTTGCACCCGGAGGTCGAGGCGGTGGCACGCGGTAGATGGCGTGGGCAGGAGCCGCCGGTGATCAGGGGGACTGGCTACTGCGTCGAGTCGCTCGAGGCCGCGATCTGGGCGACGGCAGGGGCGACGAATTTCAGGGAAGCGATCCTCCGCGCGGCCAATCTCGGTGATGACGCCGACACGACGGCGGCGATCGCGGGCCAGCTCGCCGGGGCCCGCTTCGGCGCGTCGGGCATTCCCGCCCTGTGGCTCGAGCTGCTTTCGCTGCGACCGCGAATCGAATCGCTAGCCGATGGGCTGCATGCGGCCGCCCTGGGAGCCGACGTGGTCTGGGCATTCGATGACGTGTTTCACGCGTGGTGGGTCGAGCCTGGAAAGATCCTCGCGGGCGAGTATCCCGGCAGCCAAAAGTCGGAGCACCACGAGTTCAAGCTCGTGGCCCTGGCCGACGCCGGGATCGAGACGATCGTCGATCTCACCCGCGACGCCGAGGGGCTGGCCCGGTACGGCACCAGCTGGGAGGAGCTTGGCCGCTGGAGGGGCCGCGAGCTGAAGCGACTCCACCATCCGATCATCGACTGCGACGTGACGACACCGGAGGGCTACGACGCGATCATCGCCGACATCGACCGGGAGCTCGCAGCCGGCAGGCCCGTGTACATCCACTGCTGGGGCGGCGTGGGCCGCACCGGTACGGTGGTCGGATGGTGGCACGTGACCCGCGGGGCAACCGCCGAGGAGGCGCTGGCTCGGATCGCCGCGGCGCGTGCGGGCACCCGCAAGGCGGCGCGTGTCGCACCCGAGATGGACAGCCAGGTCGAGATGATTCACGAGGCGGAGCGCAGGCTGGCGCGAGGAGCCGCCAGCCAACAGGGAGACGTGTGATGACCGTCAGATTCATGGCCGGCGCAGGAAACGCCGTTATGCACTCGACATCAACGCATGTCGGTCGTCGACGAACTGGTTTCGCGCGGTCTTCCACTCCCGCATCCGTTCAGAGCCGATGCGACTAGCTGGCAAGTCTTTCCCGATAGATCTCCGCATCGTCTTCGCTGAAGCAACAGAACGTGACCATTTCCGGCAGCGGATTCATCGCCAACCATTCGATGACGGTGGCAACTGCGATATCGCAGGCAGCATGTGCCGGATAGCCAAAGACCCCGGTTGAAATGCAAGGGAAAGCAATCGTGGTGAGTCCAGATGCTGAAGCCAATCGGAGAGACTCCCGATAGCAGCTGGCCAGAAGATCAGCCTCGCCGTAGCCGCCGTGATAGATCGGGCCGACCGTATGGATCACGTGCTTCGATGGAAGCTTGTGCCCGCTGGTTATCTTCGCCTGACCGGTAGAACACCCGTTGAGCTTTCGGCACTCTTCGAGAAGCCCCGGCCCCGCCGCCCCGTGAATGGCGCCATCAACGCCACCGCCGCCCAGCAGCGACTCGTTCGCAGCGTTCACGATGGTGTCCACGTCGAGCGTGGTAATGTCGCCAACGATGATCCGGATTCGTGAGGCCACAGTCATGATTCGCACCATTGCCCGATTGCCAGAAGACGAGCGACACGGAGACCCGCTCATACGCCCGGCAGGACTCGAAACTGCACGCATCCAACTCGGGGACCGTCCCCAAAGCCCGCCCTACTTCTTCGGGATGTAGGCGTTGACCCCCACGATCACCTTCTTGCCGTCCACCACACAGTCGGTCTCCTTGTTGCCGTAGGTGGAGGCAACGACCAGCGTCTTGCCGCTGGACGACGTTTCCGGTTTGGCATTCATGGGAATTCGAAGAACCAGCTCATTGCCAACGATCTCTGCTGAAAAAGCCATGGGTTCAGTCCGTGGATTCGATTGGGGGATGGGGGGACGCGAAGTCTACAATTTTTGATCGAATCCCTTCCCGGATCCTGTTTCCCCCGCCGTCCCCGTCCTCGCGGCGACCAGTGGGGGGCCTGGCCCGCGTCACGGCAACGGCGTGACTTCACCGGAGCGGAGATCGTAGTAGGCCCCGACGATCTTGAGCGAGCCGTCGGCCTCCATCGTGCGGAGGATCTCGCTGCGTTCACGGATGGTCTCGACGGCGAGTCGCACGTTCTCGCGGCAGACGTGGGCCACATAGGCGGGGTTGTCGCTCCCCTTCTTGCCGTCAAATGGCCTGCCCTTGTCGATCGCTGGCCGAATCTTAGCGAGCATGGGCGTGATGTTGCCCAGCTTGACGTCGTCGATCGCGGCCTTCACGGCACCGCACTCGGTATGCCCGATCACCATGATCACCTTCGCCCCCGCGACACGGCAGCCAAACTCCATGCTGCCGAGAATGTCCTCGTTGACGAAGTTCCCGGCGACACGGGCCACGAAAATGTCGCCGATGCCAAGATCGAAAACGTCCTCCACGGGAATGCGACTGTCGAGGCAGGAAAGAATCACCGCCTTCGGAAACTGGCCTTCGTAGGCCTCGCGGATCCGCTGCGAGTGGTTCCGCTGCGTGAGGTCGTTCACCACGAAGCGACGATTGCCTGCCAAGAGGTTGTCCAGCACCGTCTGGGGCGTGTGTGCAGCCTGCTGCTCCCGCGTGAGCACGCCACGCAGCGCCTCTCTCTCCGTGGCCTGCAGCGTTGCAGCATCGGGCATCGGTCCATCAGCGCACGAAATGGCGGGCGCACCGGCCACGGACACGACCACCGCCAGCACGAAACGATACGACACGCTGAAACGGGGGCGGCACGGGGGACAGACCATTGTGGATCCCTTTCCAAGGAGCGCAACAAGATGGAGGACAGGTCGTATAAGCGATGGATATGCTCTCATAGAGTCAAACCTGCTGACGCCACCGCCTCAACGCTGAGGTCAATCTACTCGGGGTCGCAGGCTGCTCCAAGGAAGGAATTCTGTGTCTCGAACGCCAGCCGACGCGGCTGCCTATGCAATGAGGACTGTGAGAGGTCCGTGTCGGAGCCGGATTGTGGACCCGGCAGGGGAGCGGTAATGGTTTGCAACGCAAAGGAGGATCCAGCACATGACGCTTGAGCTACCACCCCTTCCCCCCGCTGCGCAGGATCTCTGCCGGCAACTGAACGCCCCGCCGAGGCTTGTTGTCCACCTCCAGCTCGTTCACGAGGCGGCGGGGAAGATCATTGACGGTCTGAAAAAAGCATTTCCGGGTGTGACATTGGACGAGCCGGCGATCGTCTTTGGTGCCGCGACCCACGATCTTGGAAAAACCTTGCACCCCGAAGAACTGTCGGCGAGCGGCAAGAAGCATCAGGAAGATGGCCCTGCTTTATTGATCTCGAAGGGCGTCGATCCGAGGCTCGCCCGTTTTGCTCTCACCCACAGCCACTGGGACGACACGATGGCTCTCGAAGACTTCGTCGTCGCCCTGGCAGACAAGGTGTGGAAGGGCAGGGGGTTGCCAGACCTGGAAGCCGACCTGGCAAAGAGGATTGCCACGCAGACTGGACTCCCGGAATGGCAGGTATTCAGCCGGCTGGATGAGATTCTTGGGGAGATAGCCGAGGGGGCGGATGAGCGGCTGGCGTACCAGAGATCATTTGGGGTACATGCCGCTCAATCCCGCTGAAAAAGCGGCTTGGCTGGATCCGGAGGGGGCGATGTGTCCCCTTGATGGGTTGGTTTTCGCCTAGCCTACTGGGCAACACTGACTTCCCTACGTCATCAGTTACCTCCCCCGCCACAAGGACCCGTTCCGATGTTTGCTTACCGTCGCAAAAAAAGCCTTGGCTGTGAGCAGCTTGAGGGCAGATTCGCCCCTTCAAGCATTCTTGTTGGAGGTGGCAGTCGCTCAACCTTTAAAGACTCACAGGCGGTGGACACCGCACAGGCGGAGCAGGCGGCGTTTTATCTGGCGGCGAGTGCGGTGGTGAGCCAGAGTTCGAGTGTGGCGAATGTGGCACCGATCACATTCGATCAGCCGACTGCGGGCGAGGCAGAGAGATCGCACGACAGCGAGAGCGGCGGTTTTTCTTTTCCCGGTTTTCCGATGAATTGTTTTCCAACTCAAGATTGGGAATCGCGCATTCAGCTCTGTATTCTGGTGGTGAGCGACGTACCCCAATCCACAGATGACGGGATGGGATCCGACGGACAGAACACAGGAGATACCGAGGTCACAGTCGACATTCCCTCTGCAGATCCCGTCAGCCCCGAGACGCCTTCCGAACAAGGCGATGAAACTGATCCAGCCGATCCAGTAGGTGCCGAGCCTTTTGAAGAGCAGCCAGCCGGCGGCGATGACCAAGCAGCAGAAGACTTCCTGCCGGTATTCGATGACACACCAGTGCCTGGTGATGAAGTGGCGGAGCCGGCGGTCGAAGACACTGGAATGCCAGACGCTTCGAATACAGACGAGTTGCCCCGGTGCGGAAATGATTTTGAGGACCTTGGTCCAATTGACCCCGTCAGTTCAGACGCTGAGTTTACGAATGCGGACGGCTCAGACGAAGCCGCTCGAGACGCCATGCTGGCGGAGACTCAAGCCGACAGTGCTGAGGTGCAAGGCAATGGCTCTTTGCCCGAAGGGCAGTAGACCTTCATGCCGACTGGATCAGGATTTCCAAGGCAGGCCAGCCCGACTCGGAGAGACTCCGCGCCGACACGAGAAAAACGCCGCCTCAGGGAGGAAGGGGGACCCGCCCAGAACAGCTTTCCAGGCCGGGGCAGCCTCGGGAGGCGGGAGCAACCCGCTCACGAGCCGCTCATCCGTCGGGCGACGCTTGCGGAAGTGCCATTGACCGGGCTATCCTTCAATTTCCCCGCGTGTCGATCGACCTCGGTCACATAAGCGACCCTGTCGCCCCGCTGCCGAATAGATGCGTCGGGTGCGACAATTCGACCCGTGGCGTCGGAAGGCGTCTGCTCCTGGTCATACGTTCTGCCGATCCTCGGGCACCGCGTTCGTACGTGGCGATTACTCCTTGCAGACCACGCGGCGTGGGCAGTTTGCAGATGCACCAACTTCGACGGATCGCCGCCGCGATCCGAGGCCATGTCGCCGAGGTCTTTTCGGCGGCATCTGCATACGTCAAGAACCGGATGCCGGCACGCGCCACGGGTGGCGCGTCGGCTTTTCCTGCTTCACGAGGGATCGCCCCGAGTCCCGCGGTCGCTCCGCGACGCGGTCGCCTCCCTCACTTTCTCGTCATCGGCGCGCAGAAGTCGGGCACGACCGCACTTCGGCACAACCTGGTGAAACACCCGGAGATCGAGATCACGCCTCACTTCCAAAGCACGTGGCCGGGAACGAACCTGCTCAATCGCAAGGAAACATGGTTCTTCAATGGCTGGGGCGCGAACTTCGGCATCGAGACGCTCGACGACTACATGCTCCTGTTCAACGACAACGGCCGGGTCCAGGGCGAGGTCTGCCCGACCTACACGGCGCCGGATGCCATCGAGCGGATCGCGGAGACGGTTCCCGACGCCAAGCTGATCTATATCTGCCGTGAACCGGTGGCGCGAATCGAGTCGGCTTTCAACCACATGATGCAGCTTCGGTCGGATAGCGACGACCTGCAGAACTTCTGCTCGTGGAACCCTCTTCTGTCTTTCGAGGCGAACGCGGAGCGGGAGCTCGCCGACGCATCGAGCTACGGTCTTTTGCGGATGGGGATCTACGCCGACACGGCGGAACGGGTGCTGCGCCGCTTCCCACGTGACCGGCTGCTGCTTCTGATCGCCGAGGAGTATCGGGAGCGGCCGCAGCGGACCTATGACACGATCGCCGCCTACCTTGGGATCGAGCCGCGCGAGATCGCCCACAGAGACGAGCACGTACGCACGTACTCGGCCAGGCTCACTCCAGCGCAGCGGGCGTGGATCGAGGATTTCTACCGCCTTCACAACGAGCGGTTCTTCGCGATCCTCGGCCGAGAGGTGCCTGCGTGGACGTCGACCGGCCGGGGTGGCTTCTCGGCGGAAGAGCGTCGTTGAGCGGGTGTTCGCGCTCATCGGTGGCGGGGCCCGCACATTGTTTTCACCCCGGGCGATCCCGCTTTTCGACGGGCTGCAGCCACGCATGCCCCGTCGAAGCGCCGGAGTGCGGAGCGCGGAGGGTATAGTTGTCGGGTGTGCCCCGGGCAGTCGCCGAGTTCATCGCGGCCCTTGGAACACCCTGCGACGTCGATGATGAAAGGATCCCGTGCATGTCCGCTGACCAGTCTCCCGTTCAGCCGAGCCTCGTTGACGAGCCACAGTTCGACTTTTCGAAGACGCGTCATTGGCAGACCTGGGGTCCGCCCCGCGAAAAGCTCTTCCTCAAGATGCTCGGGACGTTCCGGGATCGCCAGGTACGGTTCCTGGAGATTGGGTCCTTCGAGGGCGCCTCGGCGATCTGGATGCTCCGCAACGTCCTCACGCACCCCGAATCCCGGCTGACCTGCATCGACAACGACAAACTCGGGTGCGGGAAGAGACTCGTCGCCAATCTCGCCGCCTCCGGCTTTCAGTCGAGGGCGGTGATCCACTGGATCGACTCACATGCGGTTCGGCAGGTCGTGCCGGATGACCATTTCGATTTCGTCTACGTCGATGGCAGCCACGCCGCGCCCAACGTGCTTTTCGACGTCGTGAACGCCTACCTCATCTGCAAGCCCGGCGGTCTGGTGGGATGTGACGACTACCTGTTCGAGCTGCCCGAAAATGGCAGCGTGCCGAAGCCGGCGATCGACGCCTTTTTGAAACTCATGGGCGATCGCGTCGAGGTCGTCCATTCGGGATACCAGCTCTGGTTCCGCAAGCGGGCGGAGCGCCCCGCGAGCGCCTGACGGCGCAAAGCAGCACCTGCAGGCTGCTTTCCGGCGTCGCGATCCCTTCGGGCCTCGCTCCGCCACTGGATCGCTCTCAAATACGCCCGGCAGGACTTGAACCTGCAGGCCGCCTTCCGGCGTCGCGATCCCTTCGGGCCTCGCTCCGCCACTGGATCGCTCTCAAATACGCCCGGCAGGACTTGAACCTGCAACCCTCGGTTCCGAAGACCGATGCTCTATCCAATTGAGCTACGGACGCGTGGCCCGGCAGTATAGCAGGCCAAACCGGACGAATCGCGATGGTTCAGACCACGGCGACGGTCACCAGCCGCGGCGCCAGGCACGACGCACGACACGATTCGCGTGCCGGTAGGCATAGGGGGAGGGAGCCACCACAACCGGCCGTCGCACCACCACGGGATACGCCACGCGGGCCGGCACGAAACCTCCTGCCCCGCCCCAGCCTCCAATGCCCCACCCCCCGATTCCATAGGGTGCGAAGCCGTAGGGGCTAAAGCCGCTCCCGTAATAGCCGGGGCCACCGATGCCAAAACTCCCGAACCAGAGCCCCTGGGCATTCGCCTCCCTGGGAACGGCCCCCAGGCCGCCGAGAAGGGCTGCACAGACAATGCCGGAAAGCCAAGTGCGACGCAGCATGCCAACACCTCCATGAACGCGGGAAGCTGACAGATCGCTTCCACGACCCTGTCACTACGCAGCCGCTCCGAAAATGATCGGTCCTCCCATACCGCTCCCGGAGCTCGGCCCCACGCCCATCGCCCCCCCCCGTTGGTCAGGTCCCAACGGAATTTCAGGCTGTATTGTCGTTGCTTTCTCACGGCCGCACCCAGCCGATGCTTTGACCGCGTTTGTGTGGCAAGCTTATAGGAACGCTGGAAAAGCCTCCGACGGAATCCTCTCCCCATGGCCCACATCACCCTCCGCGTCCTGCATGGCGCCGACCGGGGCCGTGTGTTCAGCCACATCCCCACGCCCGTGACCATCGGCCGCGAGGAGGGGAACACGATCCAACTCAACGACGAGCGGATCAGCCGCTACCACCTGAAGCTGCAGGACGACAAAGACAAGATCGTCCTCACCGACCTGGAGAGCACCAACGGCACCAAGGTCAACGGCGAGGACATTCAGGTCCGGATCGTGCGCGACGGCGACATGATCTCGGTGGGACGATCGCTGCTGCTGGTCGGTTCCCACAGCGACATCGATCGCCGCATCTCCGAGATCGCCGCCAAGCTGCCTTCGGCACAGGCGGGCCAAGCCAAAGAGATGCGTGACCGCATGGAGAAGATCGCGTCTCACAATTCGGACGTCATCGAGGACGTCGGCCATGTGCGATCGCCGCTGCTGCCCGGTGGGCCACCGCCTCTGCCGGAGCGGCTTGGGCCAGCACAGACGGCCGAACTGGCGGAGCTGCTCGACTACGTGCAGGGGGTGCTCCGCGAGGCCACGGAAGGCGCCGTGATGCGACCGGGCAACGAAACGGTGGAACTCGACTTCGCCCACTGGCAGGTGATGCTCGCGCTCCAGGCCCGGCTGGCCGAACTGCTGCGGCGCATCGCGGAACCGACCTGACGAACAACACGGCTCCCCCGGTGGCGTGGAGTGTGCAACGTCGCGATCCCCTCGCTGACGCTCAGGGCTTGTATGCGAAGGCGGGCGGGATCTCATACAAGCCCTCGGCGTGAGCCGGGGGATTCCGGATCGCCGGCGCAACCCACGGCCCATCCGGTACAATGCCGCATCCCCCAGGAGCGAGCACACGGATGAGCACGCAGTCTTTCGTCCACCTCCACTGCCACAGCCACTACAGCCTGCTCGACGGGGCCAGCACGATCGACCGGCTCGTGGACCGGGCCGTCGAACTCGGAATGAACTCCCTGGCGATCACTGACCACGGCAATCTCCACGGCGCCCTCGAGTTTTATCAGACCGCCAAGGCCGCCAAGCTCAACCCGATCATCGGCTACGAGGCCTACATCGCCCCGGGGAGCCGGTTCCAGAAGGATGCCGGCAGCCAGAAGGACGCCAGCTACCACCTCACGCTCCTGGCACGCGACAGGACCGGGTTCAACAACCTGCTCCAGTTGGCCACCAAGGCCTACCTCGAGGGTTTTTATTTCAAGCCACGGATCGACCGGGACCTTCTGGAACAATACGGCGAGGGGATCGTCGTCCTCTCCGGCTGCCTGTCAAGCGAGTTCAACCGGGCACTGATCGGCAGCTCCCGCGAACAGCGGGAGTCACTCTCCCAGGCCCGCGACGTTGCCGGCTGGTTCCAAAAGCGTTTTGGTGACCGCTATTTCATCGAGATCCAGGACAACGGGCTGGAGGTGCAGCGTCAGGTGACCGACGTGGCCCTGGAACTGTCCCGCGAACTCGGCATCCCTCCCGTGGCCACCTGCGATTGCCACTACGTGAACCGCGAAGACGCCGAGGCGCAGGACATCCTGCTCTGCGTGAACACGGGACGATTTCGCAGCGACGCCTCGCGGATGCGGATGGACTCGAGCGAGTTCTACCTCAAGAGCCCGACCGAGATGCACGCTGCCTTCACCGACCTCGACCGCGACTTCGTCGCGGCGGCGGTGAACCGCAGCCAGGAGATCGCCAACTCGGTCTCGATCGAGCTCGACCTCGGCAAGCGGCACTTCCCAGGCTTCGACGTGCCTGGCGGCTTGACCGCGGCGGATGAACTCCGACGCCTCTGCCTCGAAGGCCTCCGCGAACGCTACCGGAACGTGCCGAAACGCTGGGCGGAGGAGACGGCGGACGGTGGCGAACGCGAACTGCATCCGCAGGTGATGGATCGATTGGAGCGGGAACTCGGGGTCATCAATACGCTCGGCTTCGCGAGCTACTTCCTGATCGTGTGGGACTTCGTCAGGTACGCCCGCGAGGTCGACATTCCGGCCGCAGCGAGAGGGTCGGGCGTCGGGTCGCTCGTGGCCTACTCGCTCTACCTGTCGCACGTCTGCCCGCTCGAGTACGACCTGCTCTTCGAGCGGTTCCTCGACATCAACCGTCGGGAGGCGCCCGATATCGATATCGACTTCTGCAAGGAGCGCCGCGGCGAGGTCATCGACTACGTCAAGCGGAAATACGGCGAGGCCAACGTCGCGCAGATCGGCACGTTCGGCACCCTGGCCGCCCGCGCAGCCATTCGAGACGTGGGCCGTGCTCTGGGTCTCCCGATCCCGCGAGTCGACCAGATCGTGGCCCTCGTGCCGGACCAGCTCAACATCTCCTTGGAGGAGGCCGCCGCATCGGGATCGCAACTCGCCGCCGCCTGCGAGGGCGACGCCGAAGTGCGTGAACTCGTCGACCTGGCCCGGCGGATCGAGGGCCTCGCCCGCAACGTCGGCACACATGCCGCGGCCGTCGTGATCGCCGACCGGCCACTCGTCGAGTACGTGCCGCTGCAGCGCGTCACCGGCAAGGAGGAAGTGATCACGCAATGGGCCATGGGCGATGTCGAGCGGGCGGGGCTCATGAAGATGGACTTCCTCGGCCTGCGGTATCTCACCGTCGTCTCCAAAACGCTCGAGATCATTTTCAGCACGCATCAACAGCGGGTAGACCCTCTCGCCTTCCCACTCGACGACCAGCCGACCTTCGACACGCTCTGCCGCGGTGAGACGAAGGGGATTTTTCAGCTGGAGAGCGGTGGCATCCGTGACCTGCTGCAGCGGATGAAGCCCGATCACTTCCTCGACATCGTCGCCGTCAACGCCCTCTACCGGCCGGGGCCGCTGGAGGGCGGCATGGTCGACGACTATGTCGCGGTGAAGCACCGGCGGAAGCGGGCCGAGTATCTCCACCCCGTCATGAAGGACGTGCTGGAGGAAACGAACGGCGTGATGGTTTACCAGGAACAGGTGATGCGAATCCTGGAACGGCTCGGAGGCATCGAGCTTTCCAGCGCCTATACCTGCATCAAGGCCATCAGCAAGAAGAAGCTCGAAACGATCGCGGCCTTCCGGGAGCAGTTTGTCGACGGAGCGAAGGCGAAGGGTCTCTCAAAGACCGAGGCGGAGGAACTCTTCGGGCTGATCGAGAAGTTCGCTGGCTACGGCTTCAACAAGAGCCATTCCACGGCCTATGCGCTGCTCGCCTGGCAGACCGCCTACCTGAAGACGCATTTTCCGGTCGAGTTCATGGCCGCACTCCTGTCCGGCGACATCACGGGCCGCAACTTCAAGAAGAAGGATGCCCTCGTCGAGCATATCGAGGATTGCCGCCGCATGGGCATCGACGTGCAGCCGCCAGACGTCAACGCGTCGGGAGCCGATTTCACCGTGGCGGACGGCAGGATCTTGTTCGGGCTCGCGGCGATCAAGGGCTGCGGTGGGCAGGCGGCGGAGGCGATCAGCGATGAACTCAAACGCAACGGCCGGTTCCGTGATCTCTACGATTTCTGCAGCCGTGTCGACCCGTCGTTGGTCAACAAGACGGCAGTCGAAAGCCTTGCCAAGGCCGGCGCCCTCGACTCTCTCGGTGGCCACCGCGGCGCGATCATGGCCGGCATCGAGCGAGCTCTGGCGGCCGGCGCCTCCCGGCTGGCCGACCGGAAGAGCGGCCAGAAGAACCTGTTCGATGCCCTCGACGAATCCCCGCAGGCCACGGCCGCCCCGCCTCCCGCGGCGCTCCCGGATGTGCCGATGCTCACGGACCTGGAGATGCGGTCGGCCGAGAAGGAGGTTCTTGGCTACTACGTGCACAGCCATCCGCTCGCCGAATACAAAGACATCCTCTCGGCGGTCTGCACGCATGGCACCGGCGACCTCGGAGACGCGAAGCCGAAGAGCGACGTCGTGATCGGTGGGCTGGTGGGCGCGCTCAAGCTCTCGAACGTGAAGCAGCCCCGGCCGGGTTCGACGCACACGAGGTATGGCATGTTCGACCTCGAGGACATGGAAGGACTCGTCCGCACCATCTGCTGGCCGGAAGACTACGCGAGGCTCGGCGAGTTCCTGCAGGCCGACGCCGTGGTCGTGGTGGCGGGTTCGATCGACCGGCGGGCAGGAAGCGAGGAGACGAACCTGATCGTCAACGATCTCGTTCCGATCGCCGAACTCTGGGGCAAGCCGGCCCGCAGCGTGACGGTGAAGCTGATCGAGGAACGGCACGGCACCGGGACGCTCGACCAACTGGCGGCCATTGTTCGCCGCCACCCCGGAAAGGTGCCGTTGCGACTCGTCCTTGAATTGGCGGACGGCCGCCGCGTGCTGATGGAGGCCGATCGCGACAAGGTGGCCTGGACGCAGACCCTGCATCGGGAGATCGTCGACCTGCTCGGGCCGGACTGCCTGCGGGCTCCGATCACGCTGGCGACCAAGAAACGTGAGGCCGAGACGGCCCGTCGTGGCCCGCCGGGACGGTCGCCGGCCGGCGTGGGATAGCGATCTGCAGGCTGGGCAAGATGCGCAAGCCTCGCCAACGCCGCGAAAAAATCCCATCTTCCCAAAGGTATGGGCCGAATCTCACTACGAGAGAGATTCGCTGTTCCCCCACCTTTCAAAGGTGATCGAGATGGCCGTACCCACTTGCCTGTCCACCTCTTCCACGGTCGCGAGCCGTTTTCGGCGATTGCTTGGAAGCGTTGCCTGCTTCTTCGTGGTTGCCCAATGTCTGCTCGTACTGCCTTGTAAAACCGCTTTTGGACAACAAAACCAGGGTGGTGGCCAGG